>JAABRJ010000130.1 GCA_011390985.1 Desulfobacteraceae bacterium | reverse complement strand
GAGGCCGTCACCAGCGGTCAGGGGTATCCGCTTCAGGCTCTTCTGATCAGCGGTGCCAACCCCTGCTACAGCATGGCGGACGTCGCCGCGGTGCAAAAAGCCATAGCGGCCGTCCCCTTCGTGGTCAGTTTTTCCTCCTTCATGGACGAGACCGCCGCCAACGCCGATCTGATTCTGCCCAACCACACCAATCTGGAACGCTACGAGGATGTGCCCACCCCGCTGGGGCTGACCCGCCCGATCATCGGGCTATCGCGGCCGGTGGTCGCCCCGCAGTTCAATACCCGCCATACCGGTGACGTCGTCATCCAGATCGCGCGCGCCATCGGCGGGACGGTCGGCAACGCCTTTCCCTGGGAAACCTACAGCGCCTGTCTGCAAATGACCTTGGCGGGGGCCTGGGAACCCCTCAACCGGGACGGCTTCTGGGAGGTTCCGGGGTTCCAACCGGACGACTGGGCGCATGCCTTCGAAACCGCATCGGGGAAATTCGAGTTCGCCAATGAGGGAACCGCACGTCTGGCGCTTGCCGAACCCATCGCGCTGCAAGGGGATGAAAAGGAGTTCCCGCTGCTGTTGATGCCCTTTGACTCCATGCGCCTGGCCAACGGCTGGATCGGGAATCCGCCTTTTATGACCAAAGCCGTGGACGATACGGTGCTGAAGGGCGATGACATTCTGGTTGAGCTCAACCCGAAAACCGCCCGTTCGTTGGGGCTCTCCCAGGGGCAGGCGGCCGAACTGCAGACGCCCGTTGGCGCCGCCCGAGTTCGGGTCAATCTCTTCGAGGGCGTCAAACCCGGTGTCGTCGCCATGCCGACCGGTCTGGGCCATACGGCCTTCGATGAGTTTATCGCCGGCAAGGGGGTCAACTACAACATGCTGGCCGGCCCGGTTGCGGACCCCGCATCCGGCCTCGATGCGGCCTGGGGGATTCGGGCGAAGTTGACTAAGGTCTAAACTGGATACGAGGTTCCGATGAAACAAGACCACGAGAACAAACAGACCAACAAATACGGCATGGTCATCAACCTGGACAAATGTACGGGCTGCGGCGCCTGCATG
>JAABRJ010000129.1 GCA_011390985.1 Desulfobacteraceae bacterium | reverse complement strand
GGGCGCACCGGCACCTTCGTGACCTCCTATCTCCTGCGCCGCGGGCTGGGGTTGAAGGCCGCGGAGAAAAAGCTCAAGCATTCCCGGGCGAAGCCCACCAATTACTGCCAGTGGCGCCTGGTGAAAAAATTCGGCAAGAAATCGGGGGTCCTGACGGTTCGCCAGCCCACCCTGGAGAGCCGCGCGGCGGTGGATTTGAGCCCCTTTTTCGATCACTACGAAACCCTGGTGCAGATGGTTGGGGAAAATCTGGCGGCCGCCGGCGAGCACCCGACCTGCGGGGCCGAAACCGATCTGTGCTGCC
>JAABRJ010000128.1 GCA_011390985.1 Desulfobacteraceae bacterium | reverse complement strand
GATCGAGGCGATCTACCTGACCACCCAGATGAACCGGACCCTCAAGCGCGCGGCACGGACCGCGGCGATTGCGGCCGCCATGCAGGCCTATGGCCATGCCCGCGTCCTGCGCAGCAGCCTGGCGCATCTGCGCAGCGATCCGGCGGCCTTTCGGGATGCGGTCAGAAACGCCTGCGACCAGGCCGGGCTGGTCTGTCCGTTGAATCAGGACGGGCGCTGCGCGGTCTTCGACCGCCGCCCCATCCGCTGCCGGGTCTTCGGGGTACCCCACGAGATCGTCGCCGGCAAGATCATCGGCAACACCCTCTTCAATCTCTCCGGCACCCTCTACCATGAGTATACCGGCCAGCTGCTCGAGGACCGGCGGCTGACCTTTTCGCTGGCCGAAACCGTTTCCGGCCGCTATGTTGAGAAATACTTCCACTTCCTCTCGCAGCTGGGCCAGACATCCGACGACACGCCGGCGCCTCCGGGGCGAAACGGCGCAGCGACTTAAAGCGGCAGTCACAGCCCTGACCGGGCGGATCGAAGCCTGGACGCGCAATTTCACCGGTATATCCCCATGAACTGGACCTTCTCCGGTTTTTTGATTGCAGTCGAGCTGATCGCGCTCGCCAGTGCCGTGCACGCCCTTTTCACCGTGCGCACGGCCCAGGGCACGGTCGCGTGGGTCGTCGGCCTGATCGCCTTCCCCTGGCTGGCGCTGCCCCTCTACTGGTTTTTCGGCAGCCGGCGCTTCGAGGCCCACTCGCGCGCGATGAAGGAAAAGCTCTGCGGGCACCAGGAGCACATCGATCGTGTTCACGCCGGGATGGCCCCGTTTCAGGTGGCCCCCCGCGACGTCCAACCCGGGGCGGCCCTGGCCCTGGCGGCCATCGCCAGGAAGGCGTTTCTGCGCGGCAACCAGCTGGATCTGCTGATTGACGGGGAGGCCACCTTCGGCGCCATTCTGGAGGAAATCGCCGGGGCCAAGCACTCCGTCTACGTGCAGTTCTACATCATGCGCAACGACGGCCTGGGGCGGCGACTGCTGGAGGCGCTCGCCGCCAAGGCGGCCGAAGGGGTTGCGGTCTGCTTTCTGATCGACAGTTTCGGCGGGGCGGCGATGACCCCCAGGGTCATGCGCAAATGGCGCGCCCGGGGCGTCCGCATGGCCGCCTTCAGCGCCTTGAGCGGCTGGCGCGACCGATGGCGGCTCAATTTCCGCAACCACCGCAAAAACGTGATCGTGGACGGCCGGGTCGGGTTCATCGGCGGCCACAATGTCGGCGACGAATACCTCGGGCAGAACCCCAAATACGGCCGCTGGCGCGACACGCATGTCCGGGTGGCGGGGCCGACCGCGCTGCAGCTGCAGATGGTCTTTGCCGCCGATTGGTATTTCGCCACCGGCGAGATCCTTGACGCTTCCTGGCAGCCGCACGACCCTGCGCCGGAACGCGCCGGCCGGCAGTCGCTGGTGCTTGCCTCCGGGCCTTCCGACCCGCAGGAGCGCTGCACCCTTTTCTTTCTCCAGGCCATTTCCATGGCCCAGCGCAGACTCTGGATCGCGAGCCCCTATTTCGTGCCCGACGAGGGGATCATCCAGGCGCTGCAGCTGGCCGCCATCCGGGGCGTCGAGGTTCGGATCCTGCTGCCCATGAAACCCGATCAGCTCCTGGTCTGGCTGGCCTCATTCGCCTTGCTCAAGGAGCTGGATCACCCCGGGATTCATGTCCACCGCTTCACCGGCGGATTTCTGCACCACAAAGCGTTGGTGGTGGACGAGGGCTTCGCGGCGATCGGCACCAAGAATTTCGACAACCGCTCCTTCCGTCTGAACTTCGAGATCACGCTCGCCGTCGCGGACGTCGGTTTCACGGCCGAGGTTTCTTCGATGTTCGCGCGTGATTTTGGCGAGTCGCTGGAGGTCGGCGCCCGGGCCTACGACGCGCTGCCGTTTCACCTCAAGGTCGGCGCCAAGGCCGCGCGCCTGCTCGCGCCCGTGTTGTAGCCGACCCTGGGCCGCTGCCCTCGAAAATGAAGGACCCGGGAAGCGGGTGGGCCTCCGCGTAATGCCGATATAATGTCCGGATGCCGATATTTCGGCACGTGACGGGCCTCGGCGCTCACCTGGGGCGACGCTTTCCAACCACGAAAATCAATTGATCCAAGCTGATTAGGGATATTTTGCGGAATTCTGGGGCGTTGAGTATGAATTTCGCACTACCTCGAACGCAGGGGCGCCGAGAGATGTGGCGACGACCCGGTTCCTGGATCTTGTTTGCCCGGCGCCGAGCCGGTATGCCGCGGCACGCTCTTGGGGTATCCGTCCCCGGCGGCAGGGATTATTCGGGGAAAATCACCTTATTTTTGTTGGATGCGAGGCCGTATGATCCACCGCACGAAACGCTGCTTGTGGGCCGTGACATGCCTTCTGCTGTTCTTTTGCTTCGACCATGGGACCGTTTGGGCGCAGAAGATGTCCATGCCCAAGGCCAAAAAGCCCGAGGTCAAGTCGGAGGGGGTCACCGTGCCCGCCCACCTGCAGACCCCGGAGCAGGTGGAGGCTTTCATCGGCCCCCTGACCGACGAGCAGGCGCGCCAGGTGCTGGCCCAGGTCCTCAAACGCCAGGCGGCTGCCAATTCCGCGCGGGACGAAGGCGGGTCGGTCGTCAGAGGCCGGGACAGCGGGCTGGGGGGTGTTTTTTATCGGATGGCCGACAAGGCCTCGGCGCTGATTAAAAAGCTGTCCTGGACCCTCGGCGCGGCGGACGCCGAATCAGACTACCTGGGCGATGCCTGGAGAAGGTTGACCGGTGGCGAGGGCATCGGCCGTTTCTTCCCTGTCCTGCTGGCGCTTTTTGCAATCCTGACGGCGGGGCTGCTTGCCAGGGGGCTGCTTTTCCGGAGGACCCGGGAGATGCGCGAGAGGGCGTTGGCCTCCCTCAGATTGGGGCAGGTGACGTTTCTGGGGCGGGCCTTTTGGCATCTGATCCTGGAAATCCTGGGGATCGCGGTGTTTGCGGCCACCACCTTCATTCTGTTCGTCCTCATTTTCCAAAAAGGGGACCTCGGTTATGAACTCGTTTCAATTACCCTGATCGTGAGCTACTACCTGCTGTTGTTCGCGGCTGCATCCAAGGTCATTTTTTCGCCGGATGAGCCCGCCCTGCGCCTGTTCCCGATGAAGGACGCCGCCGCCGCCTTTCTTTACCGCTGGATCCTTTTCATCACAGCGGGTGCCGCCGCGATCACCGGGGCGAGTGCCGTGCTGGGCGCAATCGGTGCCGGCCAACCGCTCAATTTGATGAGTTACAGCTTGGGCGGCGCCTACATCACCGCCGCTCTCATCGTCATGATCTGGAAAAGCCGGCAGCGGGTCGCCGAGGCCATCCTGCCGGCAGCCGCGGAGACCGCCAAGGGAGGCCCGCGGGCCGTCTTCGCGAAGTGCTGGCACTACCTGGCGAGCGTCTATGTGCTCTGCATGGGTGTTTACTGGGTCGCGGACGTTCTTCTGGGGGGAGGCGCCACGGTGCTCAACCTGATCCTCAGCCTGTTCGTGATCCCGGTCTTCATCGGGCTGGACCAGTGGGGGCTGCGGCTTCTCAAGCTGGCCGGCGGCGAGACGCTGGAGATCGCCGATTTGAGCGGCGACGAGGTGCGGGAGGTTCCGCCCCCCGGTGGCGAGAACAAAATCGAACATTACGCGCCGTTGATCCGTAAGCTCTATCGGGTGGTGTTGGTCGCGTTTCTGTTCTTCATCGTGCTGGGGCTGTGGGGGGTGGATCTGACCGCCGGGAGGATATTCACCTCCCACGTGCTCAGCATCGTCGTGACCCTGCTGCTGGGCTTTATCGCCTGGGAGTTCGTCAAGGCCCGCATCGACAGCCGCCTGCGCCAGGAAATGCCGGAAGCCGGCGAAGAGGCCGAGGAGGGCGGGGCCGGTGGCTCGCGCACCGGGACGCTCCTCCTGCTCTTGCGCAAGTTCGTTCTGACGGTCTTGTTCGTGATCGTTTCAATGATCGTGCTTTCCTCCATCGGGGTGAACATCGGCCCGCTGATCGCCGGCGCCGGGGTCATCGGCCTGGCCATCGGTTTCGGTGCGCAGACCCTGGTGCGGGACATCATCTCCGGCGTGTTCTTCCTGATCGACGACTCTTTTCGCATCGGGGACTACGTGGAGTCCGGCGAGGTCAAGGGAACCGTCGAGAAGATCTCGCTGCGCTCCATGAAGCTGCGCCACCCCCGGGGAATGGTCTACAGCGTGCCCTTCGGGAATTTGAAATCGGTCACCAACTTCAGCCGGGACTACATCATCACCAAGCTGGAATTCCGTGTGCGCTATGACACCGACCTGGAAAAGGTGCGCAAGATCATCAAGAAGATCAACAAGCAGCTGCGCAAAGACGAAGCATTGAACCGCTCCATGCTGGATGATCTCAAATCCCAGGGGGTGAAGCAATTTGAAGACTCGGGCATGATCCTGAGGGTCAAGTTCAAGACGGTGCCCGGTGAGCAGTTCATCATCCGCCGGGAGGTCTTCCGGATGATCCAGGAGGAGTTTCACGCCAACGGCATCGAGTTCGCCCACCGCAACGTCACCGTGTACATGCCGCCGGAGCCCGGGACCCGGGCGGGCGAGGCCGGGCAGGCGATGGCGACTGCGACATCCGGTGATCAGAATATCCTCCAGGCGGGTGCGGCGGCCGCGCAGGCCGTGATCCAGCAGGAAGAGGAAGAGCTGCTGAAGGCTCAGGCGGGGGCCAAAGGAAAAGGGAAATAGAAGGCGATTCGGATGGAGGGGTTGAAGTCCATGTTTTCAAATTCAAAGCTCCTGGGGATCGCTTGCGGGGTGATCTGGTTCTGGCTTCTTTTGGTGATGCCTGAGAATGCCGTTTCCCAAGACGACGCTGCGGTTTCACCCAAGCTGGTGGTGGGGACGGTGGTGGCGCCGCCGATGGCCATCAAAACCGCTGAAGACCAATGGTCGGGCTTCGGTATCGAAGTCTGGCGGTCCGTGGCCCAGCAGATGGGCCTTTCATTCGAATTTCGCGAATTCAGCAGCCTGGGTCTTTTGGCGGATGCGATCAAAAACGGGGACATCGATGCCGTCCCTTTCCTGCCGGTCGATGAGCGGTATGTCGCTTTCATGGATTTCAGTCAATCCTACCTGAAAACGGGATTGGCCATTGCGGTACCGGTGGGAGTTGGCGGGGGCAGGTGGATGCGCGTTGCCGCAAGCATATTTTCAAAAGATATCCTTAAAGCGGTTGGGCTGCTGATCCTGGTATCCCTGACCGCCGGGATGGCCATCTGGTGGTTTGAAAGGCGACGGAACAGTGAAATGTTCCGTGATGGGGCAG
>JAABRJ010000127.1 GCA_011390985.1 Desulfobacteraceae bacterium | reverse complement strand
CTGTCGCTGGGCATCCTGGGTCCCAACGAGCGCGAGTACCTTGGCGAGGACCTCAAGGAGGTGAACGTCTTTCACCCCGAATCCGCCGCGTGATGGCCTTCGGGGATGCCTGGGGGGTGTTCGGCGCCGCTGGGCTTCCGGACTTCGCGGCCTGACGGTTGAACCGGCCCGGGGGTTCGCGGGGCGTTGGGAGGGGGCCCTTGGCCCTTTCCAAGGCCTCGAATACCCGGGCCGGTTTTCCGGGGATCTTTTCAGGGTCCAGGGGCGTTCGGCCGGTGAAAGGAGGTGCAGGATGCACGAAAAGACCGCCGGGGCGCCCCTCGGCCCTGGTCGAATCTTCAAACTTTTTGGCATTTTGGGCAATGCCCGGGTGTTCGCCTCGCATTCGCCCGCGCTTTTTAACGCCGCCCTGCAGCATGCGGGGATCAACGGCGCCTATGTCCCCCTGCGGGTCGAGACCGATCAGATCGCGGCGGCCCTCGGCGGCCTGCGCGCCCTGAACGTTGCCGGGGTGAACGTCACCGTGCCCTTCAAGGAAACCGCGATCGCGCATCTTGACATCCTCTCCGAGGGCGCCAACATCATCGGCGCGATCAACACCATCGTCTGCAAGGGCGGCAAGCTCAAGGGCTTCAACACCAACGCGGTGGGTTTCATGAACGCCCTCGAAGCCGCGGGTTTCGCACCGGCGGGGCGCCCGGCGCTGGTCTTCGGCAGCGGCGGGGCGGCCCGGGCCGTGGTCTTCATGCTCAAATGGCTGCAAGCCGGGCCGATCTACGTGGCCGGGCGCGATGCGGCCAAGACGGCTGCCATGGTGCAGACCATCGGCGGAACGGCGCTGGCGCTGGCCGATGTGGCTGCCGCGGCCCCGCTGGCGGCGGACCTCGTGGTCAACGCCACGGCCGTCTCGAGCCCCGACGAATCCCCCGAAATGGACCGGCTGATTCGCAATCTGCAAATTGCGGGCTGTGACTTGCTGGTGGACCTGAACTACGGCCGCGAGCAAAACTTCTGGCGCGACTGGGCCCGGCGCGGCGGTGTGCCCTTCATGGACGGGGTGCCGGTTCTGGTGCATCAGGCGCGCCGCAGCTTCGCCCTCTGGACGGGGGTTGAGGTCAAGCCGGAGGTTTTTCTGGCGGCCCTGGGCCTCGACGTCCGCGCGCTTTCCCCCGTGGCCGCCTAACACCCCGCCCCGGGTCGCGAACGCCAGCGGTTCGCGGCCCCAGCGGCCGGTGCGGCAGCCGTTGCCTTCCTCCCCACCCCGCCTCGTCGCCCGGCGCCCTTCCGCGGCGTGATCGCTACTAAAACCGCGTCCCACAGGTGGTCCGAAATGCCGGCGGGCGTCTTGAAATTTGCGTCGCTGCAGGCTATCTAGGTCACCTTGATCGGGCCACCCGAAGGATTTGGATTCAATTCGATCTCATGAAAGGAATGCTTGCCATGAAAGTCGTCGCCTTCAACGGCAGTGCCCGCAAAAAGGGCAACACCGCCCTGCTGCTCAGCCATGTGGTGGCGGAGCTTGAAAAGGAAGGAATCGAGACCGAAACCCTCGAACTGGCGGGAAAAAAAATCCAGGGCTGCACCGCCTGCATGCAGTGTTTTGAAAAAAAGGACGGCCGCTGCGCCGTGGATAAAGACGACATGAACGGCCTGATCGCCAAAATGGCGGCGGCCGATGGCATCCTGCTGGGCTCGCCGACCTATTTCGCCGACGTGAGCACCGAAATGAAGGCCCTCATCGACCGCGCCGGGATGGTGGCCATGGCCAACGATTCGTTTTTGCGCCGCAAGGTGGGGGCCGCCGTGGTGGCGGTCCGGCGCGCGGGGTCGATTCACGCCTTTGACACCATGAACCACTTTTTCACCATCAGCCAGATGATCATCCCCGGGTCGAGCTACTGGAACATGGGGATCGGTCTGGACAGGGGGGATGTGGCCGCAGATGCCGAAGGGCTGGCGACCATGGCCACCCTGGGGCGCAACATGGCCTGGCTGCTGAAAAAAATCAGCGCGTGAAAAAACCCGGTGCCTTTCCCCTGTCGCGCCCCGCCGGCCTGCCGGCCGTGGGGCCGCTCAGTCGGGGTGGAAAGGCGGTTTACTTCCCGGTTTTGCCCCGCTCGCCTTTGTCGCCGCCGTCTGCGAAGCCCTTCAACCCTTCGGCCAGTTGCGCCAGTTTGCGATCAACCCGGCCGTTAATGCTTTCCTCGGGGTAGGTGCCGTCGGCCTGTTTGGCGCCTGCGGGCCGACCGGCCAGAATCTCGATGCCCTGGTCGATGGTGCTGACGGCATAGACGTGGAAGCGGCCCGCTTGTACGGCCGCCAGCACGTCCTTACGAAGCATCAGGTCCTTGACGTTGCTTTCGGGGATCAGCACGCCCTGGGCGCCGGTCAGCCCCCGGCTGCGGCAGCAGTCGAAAAACCCTTCGATCTTCTGGTTGACCCCGCCGATGGGCTGGATTTCACCTTTCTGGTTGACCGAACCGGTAACGGCGATGTCCTGCCGGATGGGGGCCTCGGCAAGGCTGGAGAGCAGGGCATAAATTTCGGTGGACGAGGCGCTGTCGCCGTCCACCCCGCTGTAGGACTGCTCGAAGGCGATGCTGGCGCTGACCGAAAGGGGCTTGTCCTGGGCGAATTTCTTGCGCAGGTAGCCGCTCAGGATCAGCACCCCCTTGTTGTGGGTGCTGCCGGACAGGTCGGCCTCGCGTTCGATATTGATTATCCCGGCGCGGCCCATGGCGGTGGTCGCGGTGATGCGCGAAGGCTTGCCGAACATGTAGTCGCCCAGCGCATAAACGGCCAGGCCGTTGACCTGCCCGACGATTTCGCCGCTGACGTCGATCATCAGGGTGCCACGGTCGATCATTTCCTGAATGTGCTCCTCCAGCAGGTTGGAGCGGTAGATGCGGGCCTCGATGGCCCGGTCCACGTGCCGGTCCCGTGTGATCTTGTCTGCGTCCTGGGTGGCCCAGAAATCGGCTTCGCGGATCAGGTCGCGGATGGCCGGGAAACTGGTGGAAATTTTCTCCTGACGGCCCGTCATCCGGACGGCCTGCTCCACCAGCGCCGCTACCGCGCTGCGGTCGAAAGGCTTGAGCTTTTCCTCGTCGCCGACCATCCGGACGAACTCCGCAAACTGGCGGATGCTGTCGTCGTTCTTGGGCATCGCCGTGTCGAAATCAGCGCGTACCTTGAAGATTTTCGGCAGGTCCTCGTCGTAGGTCAGCAGCAGCTGGTAGAGGTAATTGTCGGAGATCAGAACGACCTTGACATCCAGCGCGATGGCTTCGGGTTTCAGGCTGGTGGTGGTGAACAGGTAGAAGGGGTCGTAGGTCTGGATTTCGAGTTTTTCGCTCTTGAGGGCCCGTTTGAGGGACTGCCAGACCCCTGGCTCCACGATGGCGTCCAGCAGGTTGAAGACCAGGGCGCCGCCGTTGGCCTTGAGCAGCGAGCCGGCCTTGATTTTGCTGAAATCGGTGCGCCAGACGCCGGTGCGGTCCACCACGCGCTCGATGCTGCCGAAGATGTTGCGGTAGGTGGGGTAGGCTTCGATCACCACCGGCGGCCCTTTCTGGTCGCTGTTGTCCACCAGCAGGTTGACCTGGTAAGGCTGGAAATGATTCACTTCGGGCATAAACGCCAGCATGCCCGCGGCCTGCCCCTGAGCCTGGGGCTCGAAGATCTTGAGGTTGGCGGCCATGTCGTTGAGCATCTCGTCGAGGTAGCTGCGGATCGCCTCCTGGTTGAAGCGCGCGGTGATCGGGGCGGCAAAATCGGAGGCGGTTTTCATGAACGTGGCGCGGTCCATCTGCTCTAACTTTTCCTGGACCTCTTTCTGCAGGTCGCGCACCTCCAGGAAAATCTGGTCGATCTGGCCCCGCAGACCGGTGTACTTTGTCTGCAGCGCCTCGTACTCCGCTTTGGGAAAGCGGCCCTTTTCAACCATCGCCTCCAGCTGTTCGATCGGCAACGGGTTGCCGTCCACGATCGGCATCAGCTCCGGGCGCCGGAACTGGCCCATCTGGATGTTGACCATCGAAAAGCCCTCTTCCCTGACCTTCTGGTCCAGCCCCTTGAGAAACCCGTTGGCCTTGCGCTCGTAGGTTTCCATGACCTCTTTTTTGGAGCTGATATACTCCTGGCTTTCGAAGAGCTGGGGGATCTGTTTGCGCAGGGTTTCGATCAGATCGTGAACGCTCTCCCGCAAAGCGGCCCCTGTGCCGCCCTTTAGCCGCAGCAGTACCGGCCTCTCGGGGTTTTTAAAGGAGTTGACGTAGCACAGGTCGTCCGGCACGTGGTCGTGGGCGACCAATTCCTCGAGCAGCTTCTTGACCGTCGACATCCGCCCCGAACCGGCGGCGCCGGTGACAAAGACGTTGTATCCGGGTTTGTTCATATTGATGCCGAAGCGGAAGGCCTCCAGGGCCCGCTGCTGGCCGATGATCTCCTTGAGGGGTGTGAGCTCGGCCGTGTTTTCAAACGGCAGCGATGCCGGGTCCAGGCGCCAGCGGAGTTTTTCAACCGGGACTTCGGGAAGGGGGGCGGGTGTCGCCATCGGTAACCTCCTGTGAGAAAATAGCGGTTGGGCGCACGATGCCGCCGGTCATGGCGGGGCAGCGCGCCGTTCGGAGGAACGGGTCGGGGCGGTCAATCGATCTCCAGGGGGACCCCGTAAGTCTCGTCGGGCGTGCGCTTGGGCATGACGATCTCAAGGGTTTGCTCGCGGCAGGTGGCCCGGATCTCCTCGGGCGCCACCGGGGCGGGCAGCGTCAGGCTGCGGCTGAAGGACTGGGTCTGCTTCTCGATTTTATAGTGGCTTTCGTCCTGACTGCCGCTCTCGGATTGGCTCGTGCCCTGGATGGTGAGCGTGTTGCCGCTGATCGAAATGGTCAGGTCGGCGGGCTTGATGCCCACCAGGCGGGCCCGCAGCACCACGGCCGACTCATTCTCCTGCAGCTCCAGGGATGTCAAACCGACGCTTGGGGCGGGAAACGCCGGTACGCCGAAGTCGGCGCAGAACCGTTTGAAAACCCGGTCCATTTCCTTGCGCAGCTGATCGATTTCGCGCTTTTTCCATGAGGTCAGTTCGGTCATGCCAAAACCTCCTTCTTCGATGTGCAGGTCGGGGCAGGATCCATGACAGTTGCCTTGCCGGGCGGATGCGCGGCGGCCTGGGGGCCCGGGGTCGCCGTCGTCGGGAAGCGGCCGTTGGCTGGAGCGCCGGAAACCGCCTGGCGGGGAGGGGCGCCGCGGGAGTGCGGTCCCGGCAGTCGATGGCGGCAGGCGCCTGCCGGATGTCCGGATTTCCCTATAAAGTGGAATTTAAAGCAACCGGGCTCAGATGCAAGCCCTTTGTTGCGGTTAGCGGATTTTGGGCGCCGTGGGGGTGCGGCTGGACCGGCCGCTTTTGGGTTTGACATCCCGGGGGCTTGCATCTACCTTACCCTTTCCTCCTCGAAGATCCGGATTGCGATTCCAGTGGGCGTTTCTTATGACGCCGACCCCCACAGGGTCCGGGATATCCTGCTGCACTGCGCCCGCAACGAACCGCTGGCGGGCCAGTTCAAGGCTCCCCAGGTGCGGTTCACGTCCTACGGCGAGAGTTCCATCGATTTCGAGCTGCTGGTCTGGATCGATGCCCGCAAGGTGGCGCGGCGACGGATCCGCAGCCGTCTTT
>JAABRJ010000126.1 GCA_011390985.1 Desulfobacteraceae bacterium | reverse complement strand
AGAAAGCTGACCTCGGGTTTGATCTGCTTGAGGTATTTTTGGAAGTACTCCCAGGACTGATACCCGAAGGCGTAGTCCGGGCCGATCGTGGTCCAGGTGCGGGCCTTGGTCTCGGCCGCAATCAGCGCAGCGGCTTTGACATTCTGGCTGAGATCGAGGGAGATGCGGAAAGTGTAGCGGTTGCAGAGGCTGCCGGTCGCATCGGGTGTCGCGGCGTGGGTGATGATCAGCGGTGTTTTCATCTGCAGCAGGGCCGGCACCACCGAGTTGGCCACCCCGCTGGAATCCAGCCCGACCAGGCAGTCGACCTTGTCCTGGAAGACCAGTTTGCGAAAGACCCGAATGCCCACATCGGGCTTGCCGGTCGAATCCTCGAAGCGCGCCTCCACCGTTCGCCCCAGGATACCGCCGGCCCTGTTGATCTCATCGATGGCCATCTCCGCCCCCTGTTTGGCGAATTGACCGTAGGTGGCAAACGGCCCCGACATGATGTAGACAAAACCGATTTTGATCGGCGCGGCCGCCGTCGTGGCGGCAGCCGGCAGGCGGATGGCCAGGGTAAGCAAAACGGCTGCGCACAGCAGGACCCGCAAACGTTTCATGGGGCCTCCCTCTTGGATTGGGTTAAAAGCGAAGTGTCTATTCTCCGCCCTCTGAGGTTTATGCGGCGTTCCGACAATTGACTCCAGCCTTTCCCGTATCACATAATGTGTGGAATTTAAACGCCGATTCAAATTTCTTTGCAACCCCCGCCATGCGGGGGCGATGCTGCGGGGATTGCTCACCATCTTCCATAGCACATCCCGGCGCCAAAAGGGAAAGCCGGCTGACCCCGCTGCCGCCGCGGACCGCGCCGCTGCGAAAGGTCATGACATCTGGTTTGAAATGAGCTAAGAAAACACGATTTCCAGCAACGGAGAGATCAACCGAAAGGAAAATGGCGTATGACTGCCTCCTATGAACTCGACGATGACACCCGCCGCTACCTGGTCGCACTGTGCGAGACGACCGGCGGGGACACGGCCGCACAGGTCTCCATGTATGTGATCGGCGAGCACCTGGGGTTTGACCGAACCGCCGCCGGGCACCTGGCCGAGAACCTGATCGGGTGGGATCTGGTGGAGGTTCGGACCCTCTCCGGCGGGGTCGGCATTACGGCCGAAGGGGTCACCGAGGCGCGCAGGTCCGGGGCCCATCTGCCGGACGCGGCTGAACCCGGTCCCCGGCTGGGGGACGGGCCGGTGGTTGACGCGGCTGCCCGTGAGGCCGTGGAGCAGGTGGCCTCTGAATTGAAAGTCGGGCTGGGCGGTTTCGGCCTGATGGCCGATGGGCTCACCGAGCTGCTGATCGACCTCAAGACCATCGATGTTCAGTTGACCTCCCCGCGCCCCAAGACCGCCATATTGCGTGAATGCCTGCACTCCGTCGGCCGGCTGCTGGCCAAGGCCGGTCAGGGGGCCGCGGCCGAGCGCATTCGGCTCTTTCTGGAAGACTGAACCGGCCCAGGGCCGCATCGCAGGCGGCCACCGCCGGCCACGCCCCCCGGCAGGCGCCCGTCAGACCGCTTTTTGCAGGCAGCGCAGCACCTGGTCGCAGGTTTCGGGGGCGGCCGCGAGCAGGTGCTCACCCCGCTGCTCGCCGTCGATGTACTCATTGGCGGACAGCGGCTGCCCGTCCATCTTGTAAATCTTGCCGCCCGCGGCTTCCAAAATGACCTGGGGGGCTGCCAGATCCTGATAGGATTCGTTGGACACGAAGGCGGCCTCGGCGCGGCCCATGGCCACATAGCAGATGTGGGCGGCGGTGCATCCCATGTTGCGGATCTTGCCCGGAAAGGTCGTGTGGTAATGGCGGTGAAAGCGGGAGTAAAGCAGCAGCAGGCTTTCGTCGTTGATGGTTTGCTGAGGCGAGATGCCGATCACCTCGTTTCCCCAGTAGGCGCGTTTGCCCACCTGAGCGTGGAAAAGGTCGCCCGTGGCCGGCATGAAAAAAACCCCCAGCGTGGGCCAGAAATTGTCCAGCAATGCCAGTGACATGCCCCAGATCGGAATGCCCGCCAAAAAGTTGGAGACCCCGTCCAGGGGGTCATATACCCAGAGATAGCGCGTTTCGTCATGGGCATAGGCCGTGCCGAGCTGCTGGGTGTCGAAAACCCGGTGGGCGGGAAACTCCGCCCGCACTTCTTTTTCGAAAGACTGCCGCAGGTGCAGTTCCGCCGATGTCACCAGCTCCTCGTCGAACTTGATGCCGTGTCTGCCCTTCCCGTAAAATTTCATCGCTTCCGTTCCGGTCCTGCGAATCGTCTCGGTTGCAAACTGCATCAAGGCTTCTATTCCATGATCGACAAAATCCATGAATGCGTCTCCTTTGCTGGGGGGTGAAGGATGTTCTTCGGTTAGCACAAGGGGTTCGGCGGACGGCCGCTTGCTTATATCCTGAATCGCGCCGAACCTCAACCGTTTCGCGGCGGGCGCGGGTGGCCGGAAATTTCTTGACAGGCATGACGCGATGCGTCATCCTCTGCGGGTCGAAACATTCGATCGCCGGGGAGCCCGGCGTTACCCGGCCACAGGAGGAGACCCATGCACCAAATCAAGAAATACGCGAACCGCAAACTCTACGATACCACCGAAAAGCGCTACATCTCGCTGGCGGAAATCGGGGAGCTGGTCAGGGGCGGAGACGAAGTCTGCATTGTGGACAACGCGACCGGCGAAGACCTGACCTCCGTGATCCTCGCCCAACTTCTCGCCCGCGACCGGCGTGAGACCGTGGAGGAAATGCCCTCCGGGTTTCTCGCCCAGCTGATCCGCAAGGGCGGGGGCACCCTGAGCGGCTATGCGCGCAAGTCCGCGTCCTTCTGGCACCAGACCATCACCATGGCCGAGGACGAAGTGGAGAAGCTGATCGGGCTGCTGGTGAAAGACCGGGAGATCACCGAGAAGGAAGGCCGGACCTTGAAAAAAGAGATCCTCGGCTATGCCGACACGGTCAAGGGCTGGATCGGCGAGAAGGTCGACCAGCGGGTCGGTGAACTGCTGCAGCTGATGAAGCTGCCCACCCGCGAGCAGGTCAACCGCCTGGCGGACGAGGTGGCGGCCCTGCGCCGCAAGATCGACCAAATGGCACCCCCGGCGCCCCAGCCCGGCGGCACGGCGGAAGATGCCGCGGCGGCGGAAAACACCGCCCAAAAGACACCCCCGACCGCTGGGGCGGCCGACTGAGCGATGGCAGGCCTCGGCGGTCTGATCCTGCCAAGCGGATTCAAACGACCCCTTCCAGCGGCCCCGACCTCGCCGGTCGGGGCCGCTGGTTTCCGGGGAGAATGGCGCGCGTTGCGGGCGCCTCGACCGACCCGTGCCTATACGGTGCTGTAGCTTGGCCCCTCACCGCCTTCCGGGCAGGTCCAGGTGATGTTGCGGTAGGGGTCCTTGATGTCGCAGGTTTTGCAGTGCAGGCAATTGGAAGGGTTGAGCTTGAGGAGGCGGCGGCCGGTCTTTTCGTCCGTCTCCATTTCGTAGACCTGCGCCGGGCAGAAGCGCGTGCAGGGGCTGGCGTAGGTTTCGTAGCAGGTGGTGACGCACAGCCGGGTGTCGTGGACGATCAGGTGGCAGGGCTCGTCCTCGCGGTGCAGGGTCTTGGAGAGGTAAACCCCGGTGAGCTTGTCCACATAGAGGACCCCGTCGTAGAGAGGCTTGGCATCGGCTTGGGGCTTTAGCGTCTGCCCCTTGCCTGCGGGCTTCAGGGTGCGGCAGTCCTCCCGGTGCTGCAGGGGATCGATCAGGCCCCGGCCGCCGGTGACGTACTGGGCGCCCAGGTGGATCAGCTTGGCGGGCATTTTTTTGGCCAGGGCCTGGGCAAAATTGCGGCCCTCATAAATTTCGGCCTTGAGCCAGCTTTCCTCCAGACGCCGGGGGTAGAGCGCGAGGGTTTGCGCGCTGGGATCGCCGCTGGCGACCGCCGCCAGAGCGGCTTCGGCCGCCAGCATGCCGGATTTCATGGAGACGTGGATCCCCTTGAGCCCCGGGGTGTTCTGGATAGCGGCGGCGCCCCCCACGAAGAGGGCGCCGTCGGCGGCCAGGCGGGGCATGGTGTAATAGCCGCCGGTGGAGACGCTGCGGGCCCCCTGTTCGATCACCTTGCCGTCGCGGATGATGGCAGCGACGAGCGGGTGGCGCTTGAACTTGATGAATTCGGCGTAGGGGTCCAGAAAGGGGTTTTCGTAGCCCAGCCCCACCAGGAAGCCGATGGCGACGCGGTTGTCCTGCATCTCGTAGATGAACCCGCCGCCGGGGGTTTTCATCCCCAGGGGATAGCCGAAGGTGTGAATGTCGTTGCCTTCGCTGGTGGTGAAATAGTGGCCTTCGGGCAGTTGGATCACTTCCTTGATGCCGGTTTCGTAGACCTGGGGCATTTTCCCGGCGGCCAGTCCCAGTCGGTCGGCAACGCTTTTCATCAGACTGCCGCGGGCGCCCTCGCCGAAAACGGTCACACGGGCGTGCAGGTCGATCCCGGGCTCGAAATTGCCCTTGGGAGTGCCGTTTTTGTCAAGCCCCTGGTCGCCGGTGCGCACACCCGTAACCCTGCGGCCGTCATCGGCGTAGAGGACCTGGCTGCCGCTGAAGCCCGGGAAAATGTTGACCCCGAGCTCCTCGGCGATCTTTCCCAGCCAACGGGTGAGGCGCGCCAGGCTGACGATCTGAAACCCGGTGTTGTGCATGTAGCGGGGCACCAGGGGCAGGCGGTAGGCCTTGTCACGGGTGAGAAAGTAAAATTCATCCCCCCGCACGGTGGCCTCGATGGGGCAACCCTGGGCGATGTAATCGGGGATCAGTTCCTGGAGGGCGATGGGGTTCAGTACGGCCCCGCTCAGGGCGTGGGCCCCGATCTCGGCCCCCTTTTCCACCAGGGCGACTTCCGGGGTCAGGCCCCTTTCGCCTGCCAGCTGCATCAGCCGGATCGCGCCGGCGAGGCAGGCCGGCCCGCCGCCCACGAAGACCACGTCAAAATCGATCTGTTCACGCACACTCGTCATGTTGGCCCCTCTCGATCGTCAATGGGTGAAACGGCCCCTTCTACCATGTGGCCGGCAAATTGTAAACCGCGGCGACGGCAGTCCGGCGCGGTTCTGGCGGCCAAGGCGTGCGTCAGGGGGCCGAGGGCCGCCCGGAAAACTGTTGGCGCCCTGTCGGATAGCGTGTATAAAGAGGGCCCACGGCCGGAGGAGCCGCTTGGCTCCGCCCGGGCCGCTATACCGCAACAGGACCGTCTGCAGGATGGAGCCGCCATGGCACACAAGGATTACTACCGCATACTGGGTGTTTCACCCGAGGCCGACGTCAAGCAGGTCAAGGATGCCTACCGCGAACTGGCCCTTAAATACCACCCGGACCGCAACCAAGGCCACCCCGAGGTGACCGAGAAGATGAAAGCCCTCAACGAGGCCTATGCCGTGCTCTCCAACCCCGAGAAGCGGCGGGAGTACGACGCTCTGCGGAGCCAATTCGGCGCCTCGGCCTACACCCAATTCCGGCGGACCTACTCAGAGCAGGACATCTTCAGCGGGTCGGACCTTTTTCATTTTTTTGACGAGATTTCCAAGGTCTTTGGTTTTCGCGGCTACGAGGAAATCTTCCGGGAGTTTTACGGCAAGGGGTTTCGTTCCTTCGAGTTCCAGAAACCGGGGATCAAGGCCCGCGGGTTCGTT
>JAABRJ010000125.1 GCA_011390985.1 Desulfobacteraceae bacterium | reverse complement strand
GCCGTTGGCAATCAGATGATCGCCTGTCTGGAAGAGCGCAACTTTCCGGTCAAATCCCTCAAGCTGCTGGCCACCCGTAAATCGGTCGGCCGCAAGCTCGAATTTCACGGAGAGGAAATCGCCGTTGCGGAATTGACCGAGGAATCTTTCAAAGGGGTCGATATCGCGCTTTTTTCCGCGGGCGGCGGCACCAGTGAAAAATTTGCACCGGCAGCCGCCGCAGCCGGCTGCGTCGTGGTGGACAATTCAAGTGCCTGGCGGATGGACCCCGACGTGCCCCTGGTGGTGCCCGAGGTCAACCCCCATGCCGTGGCCGGCTACACCCGCAAGGGCATCATCGCCAATCCCAACTGCTCCACCATTCAGATGGTCGTTGCTCTCAACCCCGTCCACCGGCAATACGGCATCAAACGACTCGTGATCTCAACTTATCAGGCCGTTTCGGGTACGGGCAAGAAGGCCGTCGACGAACTCTCCGACCAGACGCGGGCGCTTTTCAATTCCATGGAAGTCGAGGCAAAAGTGTATCCGCATCAAATCGCGTTCAACTGCCTTCCCCACATCGACGTCTTCTACGACAACGGCTACACCAAGGAAGAGATGAAGATGGTGAACGAAACCCGCAAGATTCTGGAAGACGACACCATCGCCATCACCGCCACGACGGTCCGGGTGCCGGTGTTCTACTCCCATTCCGAGGCCATCAACGTCGAAACGCGCAAGCCGGTGACGGCGGCGGGTGTGCGCGCCCTGCTGGCGTCCGCCCCGGGCGTCAAGGTGGTCGACGATCCCAAAAAAAATATTTACCCCCTGGCCATCGATGCCGCCGGGCAGGACCTGACCCTGGTGGGCCGCATTCGCCAGGATGAATCCATTCAAAACGGCATCAACCTGTGGGTCGTGGCCGACAATATTCGCAAGGGGGCGGCCACCAACGCGGTTCAGATCGCCGAGGTGCTGGCCGAGAAGTACCTCTGAGCCGCAAGCAAAGGCCCACCTTTCAAAGGAATTCGGCCAGCCGTGCGGCCTTGCACCGGCTGTTTGACGCCGCCCGGATGACATTGCCAGATCATTTATTTTCAGGAGCAGCGCTTTGCAAAGAACACCGATCACACGCGAAGGGTATGAGACCCTAAAGAAGGAATTGGCGCGCCTCAAGTCGGTTGACAGGCCGCAGAACATCAAGGCCATCGAAGAGGCGCGCGCCCACGGCGACCTTTCCGAAAACGCCGAATTTGAAGCGGCCAAGGACCGCCAAGGATTTATCGAAGGCCGTATCAGCGAACTGGACTTCAAGTTAAACAGCGCCGATATCATCGATCCATCCAAGCTGCCAAAGGATCGGGTCGTATTCGGTACCCGGGTCCTGCTGGAAAACGTTGACACCGCCGAAGCGGTGGAGTACCAACTGGTCGGGCCGGAAGAATCGGACGTGGCGCAGGGCAAAATTTCGATTTCTTCGCCGTTGGGCAAGGCCATGCTGGGCAAGAAACCCGGAGACGCGATTCTCCTCATGGCCCCGGGGGGCAAGCGCTCCTACGAACTGGTGGAAATTTTGTAAAGCCCCGAGGCCCATGCCCTGAAAATCAAAGTATCTATTCAAAAAAGAATATATAAAATTCTGATATTAGGAGATAAAATTGGCTAGAATCACGATTGAAGACTGTATGAAGCGGGTGCCCAATCGTTTCCTTCTGGTGCACATGGCGGCCAAGCGGGTGCGCCAGATTCGGGAAGGTTCCGAATACCTGGTCAATTCCCCCAAGAACGAGGATATCGTCGTGGCGCTGCGCGAGATCGCGGCCGGCAAGGTTTTTATCCAGAAAGACTCCGAGGCTGTCGAGAAATAGCCTCTTGGCGGAGGCTTCGATGGCCGCTGGGACCTTCAAGGCGCTCAATCGGGCTGTCGGCAAAGCCCTTCACCGCTACGAAATGCTCGCCGACGGCGACCGGGTGCTGATCGGGGTCTCCGGCGGAATGGACAGCCTGACGCTGATGTGGATTTTACAGGAGCGCCGGGCAAGGGTGCCGATCGGTTACGAGATTTTTCCGGCCTATATCGATCCGGGCTTCGAGGATGGCTTCAACGACGAACTGGCGGGTTTCTGTGCTTCCCTGGGGCTTGCGCTGCGGGTGGAATTGACGGATTACGGTCTGCGCGGCCACAGTCCGGAGAACCGTGAAAACCCCTGTTTTCTATGCTCGCGGCTGCGGCGCAAACGCCTCTTTGAGATGGCCGATGAGATGCGCTGCAACAAACTGGCCTTGGGCCACAACAAAGACGATCTCATCGAGACCTTTTTCCTCAACATCTGTTACGTCGGTGAAATCAGTACGATGCAGCCCCGGCAGGCTTTTTTCGGCGGGCGCTTCGAGATTATCCGGCCGCTGGCTTTTGCCGACCAGGACCTGATTCGACGCTTCGCCTGCAGGCAGGCTTTTCCGACCTTTGAAACGGCCTGCCCATCCGCCAAGACCTCCAGGCGGCGGGAAATCAAGGGGCTGCTGGATCGACTTTACCGTTCAAACCGGAAAATCAAGGGAAATATTTTTAGCGCGATGCACCACGTGAAGCGCGAATACCTCTTGAAACCTCCGCCAGGACCGCAGGCGGGCCGCTGACGGTGGTGCCGGCCGGCCTTTTTTCGGAGTCATCGGTTGGTCCCTATATGAAAGACACCCAAAACCAGCGCGACTACCGCAACATCCCGATCGACAAGGTCGGCATCAAGAACCTGCGGTATCCCATCGTCGTCAAGGACCGCAGGGACGGGATTCAGCATACCGTTGCGAACATCAACATGTACGTCGACCTGCCGCACAAGTATCGCGGCACCCATATGAGCCGCTTCGTGGAGATGCTGCACATCTTTCATCCCGAGATTTCCCTAAAACGTTTTTGGGTCATTCTCGAGGAGATGAAGCAGCATCTGAATGCTAAATCCGCGCATGTTGAGGTGACCTTCCCGTACTTCATCGAGAAGCTTTCCCCGGTCAGTCGATCCCCCGGGTTGATGGACTACACCTGCCGCATAACCGGCTCCAGCAATCCCCAGAGTCAAATCGACCTGATCTCCGAGGTGATCGTCCCGATCACCTCGGTCTGTCCGTGCTCCAAGGAAATCAGCGACGGCGGCGCCCACAATCAGCGCGGGAAGGTCCGGCTGCGGGTGCGGTTTAAGAAGTTCATCTGGCTGGAGGACATGATCGAACTGGTGGAACGCTGTGCATCCTGCGAGGTGTTTTCGGTGCTGAAACGCGTCGATGAAAAGTGCGTCACCGAGAGAGGCTACAAAAACCCCAAATTTGTCGAGGATGTGGTCCGGGACATCGCCGTGGCCCTGAACGAAGACCCCAATATAACCTGGTTTGCGGTAAGCGCCGAGAACTTCGAGTCCATCCACAACCACAGCGCCTACGCCTCGATCACCAAAGAAAAGAACCCGGCAGCCCACGGGTCCTGACTGTCACCCTGCCACCCCTGCAGGATCGCCGGCGCCCCGGCTCCCGCTATTCCCGCCACCTTCCTAACCCCTGATTTTTTCCTGATTGTGCAGCTTGCGTCCAATTCCGGGTTTCTGCCCGCCGCCCTGATGTGATCTGCCGCAGATCAGTTCAGGCGGTCGAGAAGTGCCCGCATGATCCTGTCGGTGGAACGGCCGGGGGTGTTGACCAGCAGCGCAAACCGGTAGCACCCGCCCGCGGCGCTGGCGATATAGCCGGCACGGGTGCGGATGCCGCTGAGGGTGCCGGTTTTGTAGTACTCCCGGCCCTCGTGGCGCATCAGGTGCCGCAAGGGTTCGAAGGCTGCGAGGACCCGGCCCATCTCGCGGGCCGAAATTCGATTCTGGCGGGAGATCCCCGAGCCCTCGGCCAGCCTGAGGGTCTTTAACCCCAGGACGTCAGCGGCGTAGGTGCGGGTTGCGGAGACCCCTTTGGCCAGCGTTCCCGGCGGTCCCGCCGCCGTGGCACCGATGACGACCGTCAATTGGTTGGCGATAAAGTTATTGGAGTATTGCAGGAGTTCGGCAATAACGCCGGTCAGCGGGGTGGTTGCGGTGTGACGATGGACCAGGCGCCGGCTGCCCGGTTCGAGGCGGCCGATTCGGACCGCTCCACGGGTTTGGATGCCGCTGGCGGTCAAAAAATGGCGGATGAGGTGGCCCGCATAGAGGAGGTGGTCCTGGTTTTGGCTTGACAGTACGATGCGGCCGTTCGTGAGGCCGGAGGCTCGAATGCGTTCCACGGCAAAGGGGATCAGCGGGGTTTGCGGCTCCGCGCTGACCAGCCGGCCGTTGAGGGTTTCGAAGGCGACGGTGTTGAAATTGACGCACAGGGCGCCGTTGGGGGCGTCGTAGGGTTCGGGCGAGGCGGAAACCCCCGGGATGCGGAGCGCGTGCTCAAAGAAGGCGGGGTCCAGCACCAGATCGTTGAACCGCTGGAGCCTGCCGCCCAACTCGGCCGCAATAGCGGCCAGGGTTTCGGATACCAGGAGCGGATCGCCTGACCCTTTGACAACCAGGTTGTGATCGGAATCGAGATAAAAATCGGTTTCGAAACGGAAATCCGGTCCCAGGTAATGAACGGCGCTCAGGGCCGTGAGGACCTTCAGGATCGAGGCCGGCACCATCTGCCGGTCGGCGTTTGCGGCCAGCAGCACCCGGCCGTCGGGGGCGGTCACCAGCGCGGCGTCGCCCGTGCCGATCAGGGGTTTGACCCCCTCGAGGGAAGCCGCCGGCAGGCCGGCCGGCAGCAGCAACCCGGCCAGGCATGCGGCCAACAGCCACCGCCGGTTGCATGCCAAAAGACCTACGGGGGGCACCTGATAGCTTGGCATTATTTACAATCCGGCTGGTACCGCGGCCCCTCGGGCGGCGGGGGCAATCTGGTTTTCAGGAGACCGCCCTCACGTCTGGTGGACATTTTCGGACGGACTTTCGACGATCAGGGTCACGGGGCCGTCGTTTATCAGCGAAACCGCCATCATGGCCCGAAAACGGCCGGTGGCAACCCGCACGCCTGCATCGCGGACCTTTTCGACAAAGCCCTCGTAAAGACCCTGCGCCAGTTCAGGGGGGGCCGCCCGGGCGAATGAAGGGCGCCGCCCCTTGCGGCAGTCGCCCAGCAGGGTGAACTGCGACACCACCAGCATTTGCCCGCCGGTGTCGAGCAGGCTGCGGTTCATTCTGCCCTGCGCGTCTTCAAAGATTCGGAGGTGGACGATTTTCTCGGCAAGCAGCTCGCCGTCCGCAGGGGTGTCGCTGCGGGCGACGCCCAGCAGCACCAGGAGGCCGCGGCCGATCTCGCCGACCACGCCGCCGTCCACGGTTACCCGGCTCTGCAGAACTCTCTGAATCACGGCCCGCATTTATTGCTCCGATCATGGTCGAGGCCCGCCGCCGCTTTCAGGCGGCCCAAAGGCGGCAGGCGGTCACCGTTTTTTGGATCGGTCCAGCAGGGCGCCAAAGGGGTTGTTAAACGGCCGCTGCGGGATTTCCTTTTGGGCAGTCTGGCGGTGTCCCTTGGGCCGTCCCGGGGCGTCCGCGCGCGGTGCTGCCGGTTGCTCGCGGGGGAGGGCCTCGGCGGGGGCCGATTTCATCGAAAGTGAGATCCGTCTGCGGGCCAGATCGACCTCCAGGACGGTAACCTTTACCCGCTGCTGCAACCGTACCACCTGGGCGGGGTCCCTGACGAAGTGGTCGGCCAGTTC
>JAABRJ010000124.1 GCA_011390985.1 Desulfobacteraceae bacterium | reverse complement strand
AACACGCGGCTACTGATCGTCGATGACGAAAAAAACTACGTCGACGTTCTCGCCAATCGCCTGCAGCGTCGCAAGCTCAAGGTCACCAAGGCCTATTCGGGTTCCGAGGGGATTCAGCTGCTGCGCCGCAACGATTTCGACGTCGCCGTGCTGGATCTCAAGATGGAGGACATGGACGGCATCGAGGTGCTTCGGATCTTCAGGAAAATGGCTCCCGACCTGGCCGTGATCATGCTGACCGGCCATGGGTCGGCAACCGCGGCGCTGCAAGGTATGCAGGAGGGGGCTTTCGATTACCTCACCAAGCCCTGCGAACTCGAAGAGCTGCTGGAAAAAATTGCGAAAGCCTGCACCGCCCGTGGTAAAAAAGCCCCGGCGGGGTGATTTTTTCCCTGCCGGACCCGATTCCAGCGTTCCCACGCCCAAGCATCCGAGGCACCCATGGATCCCATCCGACTGCTGCTGGTTGACGACGAAACCGACTTCCGCCGCGCCATCGTCCGCCGGCTCACCAAACGCGGGATGACACCAGCGGAAGCCGCCAGCGGGGAGGAATGCCTGCAGCTGCTTGCGGAAGAGCCCATGGATGTGGTCGTGCTGGACGTGAAGATGCCCGGAATGGACGGAATCGAGACCCTGGGCCGCATCAAGGCCAAACACCCGGAGACCGAAGTGATCCTCCTGACCGGGCATTCCACGACCTCCGACGGGGTGGCCGGGATCAAGTCCGGGGCCTTCGACTACCTCACCAAGCCGATCGAACTGGAGCAGTTGATCGGCAAAATCCAGCAGGCCCATGACAAAATCCGGCGGGCCGCCGAAAAACAGCGCGAGGCCGCCTACCGGGCGCGGATGGAACAGCAGATGATCGCCACCGAGCGCCTGGCTTCGCTGGGGACTCTGGCCACCGGCGTGGCGCATGAAATCAACAACCCCCTGGCGATCATCAAGGAATCGGCCGGCTGGATGCGGCTGATCCTCAAAAACCCGCAGATGGCCGACATCCCGCGCCGGGAAGATTTCGAAAAGGCCATCGGCAAGATCGAAAACGCCATCGAACGCGCCCGCCGCATTACCTATCAGCTCCTGGGCTCCGTCCAAAAGCAGGAGGCGGCGGTGACGGAGGTCCACCTGCCGGCATTGGTGGACGAAACCCTCGAACTGCTGCAGCGCGAGATCGCCACCCGCAGCGTAGCGGTGCAGCGCGAGACTGCTGCCGGGGCCGAAACCATCTGGAGCGACCCCTACCAGCTGCGCCAGGTGCTGATCAACCTGCTGTCCAACGCCGTCCAGGCAAGCGCCGCCGGCGGCCGCATCGACGTGCGCCTGAAGCTCCAGGGCGATGGCATTGCGCTGGAGATTGCCGATACGGGCAAAGGCATTCCCAAAGAGAACCTGGAAAAGATTTTCGAACCGTTTTTCAGCACCAAACCGCCCGGCCAAGGCACCGGTTTGGGGCTTTTCGTCACCCGTGGAATCGTCCAAAAACTTGGCGGCAGCATCACGGTCGAAAGCCGCCTGGGTGGCGGGGCCTGCTTCCGGGTGGTGCTTCCCAAACAGCATGCGGCCGCCACCGGCAGCGACGCCCCATCCAGGGGCGACAAATGGCTGAACCAGATCCGGCATCTTGCCGGGGAGCCCTGAAGCCCGGTCAAAATAGATGCGCCGGCGCTGGGCCAAAAATTCCTTGACAAAGGCGGGCGGATACCGCAGAATTTGCCTTATTAATCTTTCACGGCAGCCCAATGCGCTCAAAACCCTTCAAAATCATTACGATATCCAGCAACAGCCAGGTTCTGCGCTGGTGGTGGCGCACCTGTCACCGGAGGAGTGCCGACGCTTTCGTTTAGCCTGACCGAACCTGACCGATAAACCCCAAATACCGCGGCACCCTCCTGGAGGCCGCGGTTTTTTTTAGCTTAAAGCCGTGGCCCCGTCCCCACGGCTTTTTGATTAACGCGAAAGGACTTAGAGCGGATGCAGATCAGACAGTTTCCAGACCCTCATGATTACCGTCAACTGGCCGCAGCCCATAATGTCGTACCGGTGTGCATGGAGATCCTGGCCGACACCGAAACCCCCGTCAGCCTCCTGGGCAAGGTTCGCGCCAACGGCCAGCCGGTGTTTCTCTTTGAAAGCGTCGAGGGCGGGGAGCGCTGGGGGCGTTACAGCTTTCTGGGGACCTCGGCCCGGGCGCACCTGAAGGTCTTCCGGGACGCGGTCGAGATCCGGGAAAACGGTGCGCTGCGGCGGGTGCCGCACGGCGGCGATCCCCTGGCGGTCCTGAGGGCCTTCATGGCGGGCTTCCGACCGCCCGAAATGTCCGAGCTTCCCCGCTTCTGGGGCGGCCTGGTGGGCTACCTGACCTATGAAATGGTGTCGTTTTTCGAAAAGATCCCCAACAAACTGCCGCCCGAAACCCCGCTGGCGCAGTTCATTCTGCCGGATGAACTGCTGATCTTCGACAACATCCGCCACACCCTGCTGGCCGTCAAGATCACCTTTCCGGATGACGCGCAAAGCGCCGACCACAGCTACGCCGCAGCCACCGAAGGCCTGCGGGCACTGCTGGGGCTCCTGGCGCGCCCTGCAGCGGCGGACGCGCCCGCGAGCGGACGCTTTCAACTGACGGCGCTCCACCCCCCGGAAGCGTACCGCGAGCGGGTCGTCCGCACCAAGGCCTACATCACGGCCGGGGACATCATCCAGGCGGTGGTCTCCCAGCCCTTCGTCTGCCCCGACCCACCGGATCTCTGGTATCTTTACCGGGCCCAGCGGTTCATCAACCCCTCGCCCTACCTCTATTTTCTCCAGATGGACGACCTGGCCCTGGTGGGGTCCTCACCGGAGACCATGGTCCGCCTGGAAAACGGCATCGCCACGCTGCGACCGATTGCCGGCACCCGCCCGCGGGGCGCCACCGAACAGGCGGACCGCGCGCTGGCCGATGAACTGCTCCAGGACGAAAAGGAGCGTGCCGAGCACCTCATGCTGGTGGATCTCGGGCGCAACGACCTGGGCCGCGTGGCCGAGGTGGGCAGCGTCCAGGTGACGGACCTGATGATGGTGGAGCGCTACTCCCACGTGATGCACCTGGTGTCCAACATCCGCTGCGACCTCAAGCCGGACTGCGACGCCTGGGACCTGCTGAGAGCGACCTTTCCGGCCGGCACGCTTTCCGGCGCGCCCAAGATCCGGGCCATGGAGATCATCGCCGAGCTTGAAAAGACGCCCCGCGGCCCGTACGGCGGGGCGGTGGGCTACATCTCGTTTCACGGCAACCTGGATTTGGCCATCACGATCCGGACGGCCTGCATCGAAAACGGCCGGCTGACGGTCCGCGCCGGCGCCGGTCTGGTGGCCGACTCCGACCCCGAGCGCGAACGCCAGGAAACCGTCAACAAGGCCATGGCCATCCAGAAAGCCCTGGAGCTGGTGACACGCCAAGCCCTTTACGCCGGGAGGAGCGCGCAATGATCGTCATGATCGACAACTACGATTCCTTCACCTATAATCTGGTCCAATACCTCATGCAGCTGGGCGCCGCGGTCACCGTCGTCCGCAACGACGCCCTGAGCGTACCCCAGCTGCGCGCGCTGGCGCCCGCCGGGATCGTCATCTCGCCGGGGCCCGGGCGACCCGAGACCGCCGGCATCTCGCTGGCGGTGATCCGTGAGTTCTCCGGCAAAGTGCCGCTCCTGGGGGTCTGCCTCGGCCATCAGGCGATCGCGGCGGCCTTCGGCGGGGAGGTGGTGGCGGCCAGGCGCCTGATGCACGGCAAAACCTCCATGGTCAGCGCCGACGGCCAGGCGCTCTACACCGGCATCGGGAAGCCCTTTCAGGCCATGCGTTACCACTCGCTGGCGGTTTCGCGCGCGCACCTGCCGGAATGCCTGTCGGTCACCTCCGAGGCCGATGATGGGGAGATCATGGGCATCCGCCATCGGCAGCACCCCACCGAGGGCATCCAGTTTCACCCGGAATCTATCATGACCCCGGTCGGCAAGCGTCTGCTGCGCAATTTTCTGAAATCCACCGACCCCCGCTAATGCCGGCATCCCGGCCGCCACAGGGAGGAAAAATACCCATGTTCCGTGACAATTTAATTAAAATCGTCCAGGGCAACGACCTGACCGCAACCGAAATGGGCGCCATGATCAGCCATGTGCTTTCGGGCGAGGCCACCGATGCGCAGATCGGCGCCATGATGGGGGCGCTGGCCACCAAGGGCGAAACCTTCGAGGAACTCGCCGGGGCCGCCCAGGCCATGCGCCGCAAGGCCCACCGCATCCAGACCCCCGCCGACATTGTGGTGGACACCTGCGGCACGGGCGGCGACGGCGCCCAGACCTTCAACATCTCGACCACCACGGCCTTCGTCGTGGCCGGCTGCGGGGTCACGGTGGCCAAGCACGGCAACCGCTCGATTTCCAGCAAATGCGGCAGCGCCGACCTGCTGGAGGCCCTGGGGGTCAACCTCAACACCGACCCCGAACTGGTGGAAGAGGCGATCTTCGAGCTGGGCATCGGTTTTCTTTTCGCCCCCCTCTACCACAGCGCCATGCGCTACGCCGCCAAGGCCCGCAAGGAAGTGGCGATTCGCAGCATCTTCAACATGCTGGGGCCGCTGACCAACCCGGCCGGCGCCAACTGCCAGCTGCTGGGGGTCTACGCCCCGTCCCTGACCGAAATGTTTGCCAACGCCCTGAAGCTCCTGGGCGCCCGGCGGGCCCTGGTGGTCCACGGCCACGACGGCCTGGACGAGATCTCGATCTGCGCCCCGACCCGCGTCTCGGAACTCCGGGGCGGGCTGGTGACGACCTACGACCTCCATCCCGAGCAATTTTTCGGAGGCCTGGCGGATCCCGAAGCCCTGGCCGGCGGAGATGCCGCCACCAACGCCGAGATCACCCGCAAGATCCTGGCCGGTGAAAAGGGGCCGCGGCGCGACGTGGTGGTGCTCAACAGCGCCGCCGCCCTGGTGGCCGCCGACAAAGCCGCCAGCCTGGCGGCGGGGGTGCCCCTGGCCGAAGCGGCGCTCGACAGCGGCGCGGCCGCCGCCAAACTCGAAGCGCTGGTGCGCTTCTCGCGGGAGAACGGCTGAGGGCATGGACATTCTCGAGCGCATCGTCACAACCAAGCAGGCCGAGGTGGCCGCCGCCGCGGCCGCGCTGCCCGAAAGCCAGCTGCGCGCCCGGGCGGCCGGCCGCAGCGACATCCGCCCGTTTTTCGACGCCCTGGCCGAATCCCCGGCCGGCAGCCCCAACATCATTGCCGAAATCAAGCGCGCCTCGCCCTCCAAGGGGGTCATCTGCGCCGATCTGGACGCCGCCGCGCAGGCCCGGGCCTACGCCGCCGGCGGGGCCGCGGCGCTCTCGGTGCTGACCGACGGCCCGTATTTCAAGGGCAGCATGGCCGACCTGCTGGCGGCGCGCGGCGCCATGGACCTGCCGGTGCTGCGCAAGGACTTTACCCTGTCGGCCTACCAGATCTACGAGGCGGCCGCGATGGGGGCCGACGCGGTCCTGCTGATCGTGCGGATTCTGGCGCCGTCCCAGCTGCGCGACTTCCTGGCGCTCGCCGACGAGTTGGGGCTCGCGGCCCTGGTGGAAACCCACAGCCCCGCCGACATGCAAACGGCGACGGCCTGCGGCGCCCGCCTGGTGGGGATCAACAACCGCAATCTGAAGACCTTTGAAACCTCTCTGGAGACCACCGTCCGGATGG
>JAABRJ010000123.1 GCA_011390985.1 Desulfobacteraceae bacterium | reverse complement strand
TGCGATCACCGTGGGAATTAGCGTTTTTGTGCTGCACCTTTTGCGCAACCGCATGCCGGGGTAGGGCGCTTGTGGCCTGAGGGCCTCGGCAAAAAACAATCTCACCGCGTGTTGGTCTTTTGGCCCGTCCCGTCTGCTGCGCGGCCGCCGGCACCCGGCCAATGGGGCGAGCCTCCCTGGTGGCCGGCGATTTTCGGGGAAACTTTTTCATCGATCGCCATTCAAGGATTCTGCGCCGACGCCCGCTGCCCATGCCTGAAATCACCTACAAAGAAGTCGACGCATACCTGCACGCCCTCTCTGAGAAAAAGGGGGATGAGGGTTTCGCCCCGGTCTGTCTGGTTTTCGGTGAGGAATTTATCTGCCAGTCGGTGTTTGAAAAAATTCTTGACGCCATGCTGCCGCCGACCCGCAGGGCGTTGAACTGCGAGCTGCTCGATGAGGCCCAGGCGTCTGTCTTTGACCTTGTCGAAAGGCTCAACACCTATTCCATGCTGCCGGGTCTGAAAGTTGTGGCCGTCCGGGATTCTCGGATTTTCAACTCCCGCAGTGATGCCGCCAACCTGGTGGCGAAAGCCCGGGCCGCCTATGACGCCCGGGAAATGGAGAAGGCCGGGCGGGCCTTGGCCGCTTACGTTGGCCTGCTGGGGCTTTGCTGGGAGGATCTGCAGGGCGACAATCGCAGCCGGCTCTTGAAGATCGATGATGCGCAGGGCGCTGAAGAGGCCTGGCTGGAAGCCCTGATTGCCGATTGCCGGGAGCGCGGGACAGCGATCCCCCCCGGCAGCGACAGCGCCGAAGTGCTCCAGAAGGCTCTCGAAAAAGGTTTCCCCAGAGGCAACCACCTGATTCTCACCAGCGATAGCGTCGATCGGCGGCGCAGCCTGTTCAAGGTTCTGCAGGAGCGGGGGCTGGTGGTCGACTGCACCGTTCCCGCCGGCGAGCGCAAGGCGGATAAAACGGTTCAGGAATCGGTTTTGCGCGAAACCCTGCAGGCGATCCTCCGCAACCACCAGAAAACCCTTGACCCCGATGCCTATCGTTTTCTGTGTGCCCTGACGGGTTTCGATCTGCGGGCGTTCAGCCAAAATCTGGAAAAGCTGGTTTTATTTGTCGGCGAGCGGCGGCAAATCACCCTGCAGGATGTGGAGTGCGTGGCGCAGCGAAGTCGCAAGGACCCGATTTACGAACTGACCAAGGCCCTCGCGGAGCGAAATCTAGAGGACGCTTTGTTCTATCTCGGCGCACTGCTGGCCGACAATTTTCATCCGCTGCAGCTGCTGGCGGCCCTCGTCAATCAGGTCCGAAAACTTTTGCTGGCAAAGGCCTTTACCGTCAGCGAGGGCGGGCGCGTCTGGCAGGCGGGGATGGGCTACGGGCAGTTTGCCAGCAGCGTTGTGCCCGTGTTGCAGGCATCCGATCAGGCCCTGGCAGCCCAGATAACGGCCTGGAACGACGGCCTGTCCGAAGTTGGACAAGCCGCAGCTGCACGGGGCGCCAAAAAAGGGAAAGCGGCCAAGGCCGCAACGGATCTGGTGCTTGTCAAAAATCCGCGCAGCCCTTACCCTGTCTTTCAACTGCTGCAGCGCGCAGCCAATTTTACAGTGGCCGAGCTGGTGCGGGCGATTGAAATTCTAAACGCCGCTGATCTGCAGCTCAAAACCGCCGCCCACAACCCAAGGCTCCTGATCGAGGCCGCTTTGCTGGAAATCTGCGGCTCCCCCGGCGATCCGGCGGCAGCCAAAGGCAGGGCTGCCGCGGATGGCCGCGGCCGCCGGCCGGTATGCTGACCCGCGCAGGAGGCCGGCAGCTCTTTTGGGGGTTGCACCACAAGAACGGCCCATTTTTGAAAAAGGACGCATCATGTCAAAGACCAAGATCGTTTGCACCATCGGACCGTCGAGCGAAAGCCCGGAGGTCATCAGACGACTGATCCAGGCCGGGATGAACGTTGCGCGGCTCAACTTCTCCCATGGCACTCATGACGAACATCTCGAGAAGATTGCCTCTGTCCGGGCCATTTCAGCGGAGTTGAAAAAGCCGGTGGCCATTTTGCAGGACCTCTGCGGGCCAAAAATACGCGTCGGCCAGGTGCGCAGCCCGGGAGTTCGACTCGCCCCGGGCGAAAAGGTCGTTCTGACCAGCGAGCAGTTTGAGGCATCCGGCAACCGCATTTCGGTTTCGTATCGCGATCTGCCCCGCGAGGTCAAACCCCACGACCGGATTCTCCTGGCGGACGGGATGATGGAACTCGTGGTGGTGGGCACCAGCGAAACCGAGATCTTCTGCGATGTGATCACCGGGGGGATCCTTACCTCCAACAAGGGCATCAACCTGCCGTCGGGCACCATCAAGGCCCCCGCTGTGACCCCCAAGGACGAGGCCGATCTGGCATTCGGGCTGGCACACGATGTCGACTATGTCGCCCTGTCTTTCGTTCGAACCGCGGAAGACGTCCGCAGCGTCAAGGCGATGATCCGCAAGGCGGGCAAGAATGCTCCGGTCATCGCCAAGATCGAAAAGCACGAGGCGCTCAACAACATCGAATCCATCATGGACAGTTCGGATGGGATTATGGTGGCCCGGGGGGATTTGGGCGTTGAGATCCCGCTCGAAAAAGTCCCCGAGATCCAGAAAATGCTGGTACGCTTCGCCAATACGACGGGAAAACCGGTCATCATCGCCACCCAGATGCTGCGCTCGATGGTCGATTCCCCTCGCCCGACGCGGGCCGAGGCAACCGATGTGGCCAATGCGGTGCTCGACGGAACCGATGCGGTGATGCTCTCCGAGGAGACCGCCAGCGGCAGCTACCCGGTCGAGGCGGTGGAGTTCATGGTACGGATCACCGAAAATGCCGAAAAAAATTTCCCCCACAACAAGTACCTGCAACTGATGCCCAAAAAGGACATCTCGGGGTCGGTGGCCTATGCCTCCTGCGTCCTCGCCGATCACCTCAATGCACGCGCCATCGTGGCCACCACCCGCTCGGGTTTTACCGCCGCCCAGATTTCGCGCTTCAAGCCCCGGCCGCCGATCATCGCCCTTTCGCCCGATATCCATACAATTCGACGCCTGACGCTTTTTTGGGGCTGTTGCCCGTTCCTGGAGGAAGACTCGGTGGACATCGACGCGCGCCTGGAGGAAGCGTCCGCCGCGGCGCTTAAATCCGGCAAGGTCAGCAAGGGGGACCTGGTGGTGATCACCGCCGGCCACCCCGTGCGGGCCGCCGGCACCACCAACATGCTGAAGGTCAAGAATCTCTGAGGAGCGGGGATCAATCTGAGCCGGGGGAATCGACCGGAAAAAAAAGGGGGTTACGGCTGACGCCGTAACCCCCTTGATGTATGTGGTAGGCGGTACTGGATTTGAACCAGTGACTTCTACCGTGTGAAGGTAGCACTCTCCCGCTGAGTTAACCGCCCTTATGGTTGCTACTCGTCCACCATCTCCTTGAGCTCTTTGCCGACTTTGAAAAACGGCAGCCTTTTGGAGGGCACCGTAATTTTATCGCCGGTTTTGGGATTCCGGCCGACGTAGGATTTGTATTCCTTGACCGTGAAGCTGGCAAACCCCCTGATTTCAACGCGCTCATTTTCGATCAGGGATTCGGCGATGGAATTGAAGAAGGTGTCCACCACCCTTTCAGCGTCTTTGCGGCTGATATCGGCTTCGTCTTTCAAGGCGTTGATCAGATCTGAGCGGTTCATTCGTTCTCCTGCAAGGCGATTTTCGACGGGCTCGCCTGTTCCGCAAAGGCGGGGTATTTATAAAGGCCTGGGGGTCGTCAAGTCAAGAAATTTTTCAGTTCGGCGGGATAAAAAAACCGATCATGAGGCGCTTTCCCCGTCGGCTTGCCGGGGGGGGCGGCCGAGTTCCTCGATCTCTTTGGGCGATGGCAGGTCTCTGAGGTCCTTCAGGTCGAAGAGTTCCAGAAACTGCCTGGTGGTCGCATAAATGATGGGCCTTCCGGGAATTTCACGCCGTCCCAGCACCCGGACGAGTTTCCGATCCAGGAGCATGCGGAGAATCCCGCCGGAGTCGACGCCGCGAATCTGCTCGATGTCGTGGCGGATGATGGGCTGCTTGTAGGCGATGATCGCCAGCGTTTCCAGCGCCGCCCGGCTGAGGCGCACCGGGCTGGGCTGGAGCATCTTCTTGACGACCTCGCGGTACTGGGGTTGCGTCCTGAACTGGTAGCCGCCGGCCACCTCGCGGATGACAAAACCGCCGTTGCGCTCGCTGTACTCCGATGCCAGTCGCTGCAGCACCGCGCGGATCTCGCGGCTGTCGGCCTGTGGCAGCAGCGCTTGGATGCGATCCACCGCCAGCGGGGCCGCAGCGACGAGCAGCAGGCTTTCGATAATGGCTTTCAGATTTTCCATCACAGGTAAAACAGGCGGATAATGCCGGTCGGCAGATGTTGGGCCACCCGGATCAGGCAGAGCTTGACCATTTCCAGAATCGCCAGGAAAGTGACGATGACGTCGCTTTTGTCACTTTCCGATGCGAAGAGTTCGGTGAAGGTAATCGACCCCTTGGCCTCCAGCACGTCGACGATTTCGGTGATGCGGTCTTTGATCGATATGCGCTCGGTGGTCAAATCCACCCGATGGTCCGGGGCGATATTTTCCAGAATTCTCTGAAAGGCATCGATCAGTTCAAACAGGCCCACATGAATGGTTTCCTCGCCCGCATCGCCCCAGTCGTCAGGGGCGCTCGGCGGGCGAACAAACGTGTCTTCGCCGAGCAGCTGGCGCTGGGCCAGTTCTTCGGCGGCCTGCTTGATCTGAAGATACTCCAGAAGGGGTCGGGCTATCTCCAGCCGGGGGTCCTCATCCGCATCCGAACTGTGCGAGGGCAGCAGCGTACGGGATTTGATATGCGCCAGCGTGGCGGCCATCAGGAGAAACTCGCCGGCGAAATCGATGTTCATTCGCTTCAGCCATTCCAGATACGCCAGGTATTGCCGGGTGATCAGGGCGATGGGAATATCGGTGATGTCCACCTCGTTTTTTCTGATGAGGTGGATCAAAAGGTCCATGGGCCCTTCGAACACGTTTTCCAGCTTGACCTTGTAGCCATCCTCGGTCATGGCAGTGCATTACCCGACAGGCTGGATGCCGATGGCGGCGCGCAGCCTCTCCAGGAACGGCCCGCTGTAGCGGCGGGCCTTGACAGCGCCCTGGCGCAAGACGCTTTCAATGTAGTTCGGGTTGTTGAGGAGTTCCTCGTAGCGGCGCCGCGGGTCCGCAAGCAGTGTGTTGAGATATTCGAACAGCAACTGCTTCATCTCGCCCCAGGCGATCCCCCGGGCATAGCGCTGCCGCAGGGCTGCAGATTCATCCGGGGCGGCAAACGCTTGATAGATCTGGAAAAGGGTACAGTCCTCGGGGACTTTGGGCTCCTCGGGGGCCTGGGAGTTGGTTTTGATTTTCATGATGAGCTTGCGCAATTTTTTTTCGGTGACGAAAAGCGGGATCGTGTTGTTGTAGCTCTTGCTCATTTTACGGCCGTCGAGGCCGGCTAAAACCGCCGTTTTTTCGTCTACCACGGCCTCCGGCAGGACGAAGTGTTCGCCGAAGAAATGGTTGAATCGCCCGGCGATGTCCCGGGCCATTTCCAGGTGCTGGATCTGGTCTTTGCCAACCGGGACCTTGTGGGCGTTGAACATCAGAATGTCGGCGGCCATCAGCACCGGGTAGCAGAACAGCCCCATGCTGACGCCCTGGTCGGGGTCCCG
>JAABRJ010000122.1 GCA_011390985.1 Desulfobacteraceae bacterium | reverse complement strand
ACAGCCCCTGACGAAAGGGCTCTATTACTGAGGATTGCTGGGATTGTCAATCTTTTTTTTTAGCCAATCCTCGGCGCTAAAAAAAATATCGCGGTTGGCCGCATTGTGTCCCCTGCCTGGCAGCTCCCCGTGGTTGCCATTCATCGGTGGGTACCGCTGCCGGTCGTCGACGTTGGCCTTGCAACTTGCCGGAACGGGTTGCTTCATATCGAATTTGTTGACAAAATAAGAGATTATCCATAGGATGTCACTCCTCAAAACGGCTGCCGCAAGCGCGGCGGCAAAAAAAGATTGCGCCATGAGCATCAAAGGTGGTTTGAAAAACCGTTTGCGGCATGAAATCAAGGCCGCTTCCGCCGCTGGAAGGTTCAGCCCGGGGCCGAAGGACGCGCAGAGTGTTTTCGAGTCCTTTGACGCCGCCGAACTTTATTGCCCCCAATGTGGTCGGGCCGTGCCCGTGATAAAACGGCTGCTTTTGATTCTTCCGGATGGGGACAGGTTCGAATACCGATGCCGTTTTTGCGGCACTACGGTCGGCACCAAGGTCGAGCGCGCCGGGCGCCCCAGTGTTCTGATCAAATAGCTGCCCTTGATGGCGGCAAAAAGTCCAATTCTGCGATGCGATCAATCTCGAAGTCGCTGCCCGTGCCATGCAAGGGCGTCGTAGTCGTAACGGGCGATCAGCGGTTTTGCCAGCGGCGTTTTCTCCACGGCAAGGACATTCAAAATTTATTCTGGGTCGTCGATAATCATTGAACTAGGGGTGAAATTAAATGCTGAGACTCATGCGGGATTACGCAACCAGTTGGTTGATCAAGCTCTTGTTGGGTGCGATTGTTATCGTCTTTATTTTCTGGGGGGTGGGCAGCTTCCAGGAGCGGCGCGCGGGTCGAGTGGCGGTGGTCAACGGCCAACCGATCGACGTTGCGGCCTTTAACCGCACCTACAGCAACCTGATAGAACAATACCGCCAGCGCTTTGGAAGCAACCTGACCGATGACATGCTGCAGATGTTCGGGGTCAAAAAGCAGGCCCTGGAATCCATCGTCAACCAGGAACTGCTGCACCAGGAAGCGCAAAAGCTGAAATTCCGTGTTTCCGAAGCCGAGTTGGCCGAGGCTATCCGCCAAATCCCGGCCTTTCAGGATGCCGGCAGTTTCGATCCGCGCCGCTACAACGCAGTGCTTACCCAGTTGCGTTTAAGCCCCGAAGAATTCGAAGCTTTTCAGCAGGAAGCCATGATGATCGACAGGCTGCGGACTTTCATGCTGGGCAATGTGAAAGTCTCCGAGGGCGAGGCTCGCGCGTGGTACGATTGGCAGGATGCCGAGGTGAATCTCGACTATGTGCGTTTAACACCGGAGAGCTACGTGGACATCGAACTGGCCCCCGAGGCGCTCAAAGCTTACTACGAAAAACATCAGGACAACTACAAGACCGAACCGCAGGTCAGGGCCGCCTACTTGGTGTTTAATTTCGATGCTTACCAAGACCGCGTTTCGGTGGCCGAGGACGACCTGCGGGATTACTACGACTTGCACAGCAGCGAGTTCGAGAAACCGGAAACGGCGGAAGCCCGTCATATTCTGTTCAAGCTGGACGAGGGCGCCTCCGCGGAAGATGCTGCGAAGCTGAAGCAAAAAGCCATCGAAGTCTTGAAGCTGGCCCAGGCAGGCCAGGATTTTGCGGAATTGGCGAAACAGTTTTCCGAATGCCCGTCCAAGGAGCGGGGCGGCTTTTTGGGGGCCTTCACGCGCGATGCCATGGTTGCCCCCTTTGCTGAAAAGGCATTTTCCATGAAAGCCGGCGAGATCAGCGAGCCGGTGCGCACCCAGTTCGGTTGGCACATCATCAAGTTGGAAAAGATCAACCCGGCTGTGGTGGAAACCCTGGATCAGGCCAAGGCCGGCATCCTCCAAAAGCTGAAAGCGGAACGGGCCAAAAGTATGGCCTTCGATGATGCCGAGGCGGCCTACGAGGCTTCAACGGACGGCAAAGATCTTGCCAAGCTGGCCCAGCATCTGAACCTCCCGCTTCAAACGACCGGCTTCTTTTCCCGCCAGGGGGCCGAAATCGACCTCACTGAGGCTGACCGGTTTGCGGCTGAAGCCTTCGAGCTGGCGCCCATGGCGATCAGCGATATCCAGGATTTCGGTGATGGTTACTACCTCCTGCAGGCCACGGAAAAAAAGCCGGCGCAGGTTCAACCGCTGGAAACGGTGGCGGCAGCGGTTCGGGCCGACCTGCTGAGGGAAAGACAGGCTGAACAGGCCGGCAAGGATGCCGAAGCCCTCCTGGCGGAAGTCAGGCAGGGAAAATCGCTCAACCAAGCGGCCGCGCGGTTTAACGCGACGCCGGCGGAAACCGGTTTTTTCAAACGAAATGCGGCCATTCCTGAAATCGGGTCTGAGCAGGAGGTCGCCGCGACGGCTTTTGAGCTGAATGCTGAAAAACCCCTGCCCGAAAATGTCATCAAAGGCGCCGAGGGGGTTTATGTTATTCGTTTCAAAGCGCGCCGGGCACCAGAAGCCGACGGCTTTGAGGGCAAAAAGGCGGAAATTGAAGCCACGCTCCTGCAACAGAAAAAATCCAGAATCTACAGCGAGTGGCTGGGGCAGATCAGGAGCCAGAGTGAAATTACCTACGAAGAGAACTATCAGGAATAGGGGTTAGCGGGTGTTGAAAATGGCGTCCTGCGCCTGCAGGTGTTTTGTTGTGGCTGGCGCCCGCATGCCTCTTTTTCGACTGCTCGTGTAAACCCGACTTTTCAGGAAGGGACACCCAATGCGATTCTCGAGTCCAAAAGCGCAAAATACGGCCCATTACGCCATGAAAAAATGCCCGGAGTGCCTGACCGAGTTGCCGCTGGAGGCTACGGTCTGCGCGGCCTGCCGCCGG
>JAABRJ010000121.1 GCA_011390985.1 Desulfobacteraceae bacterium | reverse complement strand
GCCGGAAAGTCGGTGCGGTCACGGCTTACGGCCATGCCAAAAAACCTTTTGACTGGATGGCGTATGGCATCTGCCTGCTGGCCTGGGCCATTCTGGGCATCTATGTGTGGTGGGCGTTTCTGAAGCAATAGACCAGAAGGGGTTTCCCATGGGGGCATTGTCCCGGGCAGAGAGGAAGAGGCTGCTGCAGTTGGCACGGTTGGCAATTGAAACCTGGCTGGACACGGGGAAGTCGCCCGAGTTGCCGGGGAATCGGACGTCGGCCATGCGGCAAAAACGGGGGTGCTTCGTGACCCTTCACAAGCAGGGGGCGCTACGCGGCTGCATCGGCAATCTTGAACCGGTCAAGGAGTTGTGCGCCTGCGTCATTGAAAACGCCATCAACGCGGCGTTTCGCGATCCGCGTTTTGCTCCGCTGGGGTCGGCGGAACTGCCGACCGTAGACATCGAAATCAGCGTTCTCACGCCTCCCCGGGAACTGGATTTTCAGGACCCGGAAGCGTTGAAAAGGCAGCTCGAGCCCGGTAAGCACGGGGTCATCCTCAGCCGTGGGGGCTGCCGCGCAACGTTTCTGCCACAGGTGTGGCAGCAGCTCCCCGATGTCGAGACCTTCCTCGCCCACCTCTGCCAAAAGGGCGGTATGCCCAGCGAGTGCTGGAAAGACCGCAACACGCAGGTATCGGTTTACGAGGTTGACCATTTCACGTCAGGCGCGCGGCTCTTGTGAGCCCCTTCGCGCGCGGTCGGCGGCAAGTCGCCGCGCTTATGTTTTCGGGTCAGCGCGCGATCATGGCCCGCATCATGTCCCCGGCGTTCTGGGCATGGTCTGCAATGGAACCGACGATCTCCGCCAGCCGTACCATGTGGAAGACGGTGATGGGATCGGTTTCGACCTCAAATATTCTCAACTTCAGATAGTCTTCGGCCTCATCCGCCAGGTGCTCCTGCTCTCTTAGGGTGCGGACAATTTTTTTGACGACCATCCGCTGATTTTCAGAGTAGTTGCTGAAATACTTGCGTGCTTCGGCTACCATCCTGCTCAATTCATCCACCGGGTCGATAACCGCATCCACCAGCAGCAGGAATTCTTTTTCGAGCTCCTCGGGAACGCCGGGTTCGAGCCTGAAGGAAATCCAGTTCAGGGCATCTTCCAGCGCATCCAGAACGCTGTCCTGTTCGCCCAGGTAGCGGAAGAGGGTGAATTTGTCGACCTGCAGGATCGCCCCTTTTGGGATATGCCCGCGAATGCGGCGCTTGATGGCGTCGGCCTGGCTTTCAATTCGGGCGACCTCTTTGCGCAACTCCTCGAAAGAATCGCATTTCTGAACGAGTAGACACTCGATCGCGTGCTGGAAGATCCAGGCGCATTCTTTGACCTTTTCCGCATGCTCCTCCAAACCGCTGAAGGGCGAGGTCATAAACATCGAAACGAAGGGGATCCGCATAACCGTCTCCTTACAGGAAGAACTGGAGTATTTTGAAAATCACCATGCTGGTGATGGCCGCAGCCGGAACCGTCAACACCCAATACACCATAATTTGAACGACGACGGCAAAATTGACCGCCTCCAAACCGCGCGCAAGACCCACGCCCATTACACCGCCCACCGCCGCGTGGGTTGTGGACACCGGCAGCCCCAGCTTGGAGGCCAGCAGGACGGTGGTGGCGGCCGCGAAATCCACACAAAACCCGCGGGTATTGGTGAGGGTGGTGATCTTGCTGCCGATCGTTTCCATGACCCGGTGCCCCGCCATGGCGATTCCGCAGGCGATTCCGACTCCCCCGAAAAACAGCAGAAAAACCGGAACCGGGACCTCTGTGCCGACCGTCCCGGTTTTGACCAAAAAATAGATGACGGCAACCGGCCCGATGGCGTTGGCGACGTCATTGGCGCCCTGGGCCAGGGCCACATAGCAGGACGTTCCGATCTGAATTCGGCGGAAGATCTCTTCCACGCCGGTGCGGTGGTCTCTGATAAAACGCCGCAGCAGACCTTTGCCGGCCAACCCGAAACCGACGGCCAGCAGGAGGGCCAGGAGCAGGGCCATCGGGGTGCCGATGGCCATCCTGCTGCCGAGGGGGGTTTTAAAGAGAAACGAGAGTGCGATCACAAAAACGGTTACACCGATAAATCCGGGTGAGAGCTTTATCGCCCACTGAAATGCATCTTCCCGGGAGAGGATGAACTTCAGGATGATCTTGAACATGGCAACGGCGATGATCAGGCTGAAAACCGGAGAAATGACCCAGCTCAGGACCACCGCCGAGAGTTTGCTCCACTGAATGCAGTCGACGCCGCCGGCCATGATGCCGAAGCCGATCATGGCCCCCACAATGGAATGCGTGGTCGAGACCGGGAGGGATTTCCAGGTGGCGAAGCTGACCCACAGGGCGGCCGCCAGCAGCGCGGACAGTGCGCCGATGAGCGCCAGGTGGGGATCCGTCAGGATCTCGGTGGAAACGATGCCCTTGCGGATGGTGTCGGTCACGTGCGAGCCGATAAACACCGCGCCCACCACGTTGAGGATTCCGGCGATAAAAATCGCCTGGCGGATGGTGATGGCCTTCGCCCCCACAGCAGTGGCCATGGAGTTGGCGACATCGTTGGCGCCGATGTTCCACGCCATATAAAAGCCGAACGTAAAGCCGATTATCAGGATATAGTATTCTGGCGTCATCCAAAGCCCCTTCCTAACCGACGGGGGCTTAACACGCCATAGGCGAAAAATAAACCTAAAAACCAAAAACCGAATTTGCCCCTGAATCCTTCGCGGCGCCTGGCTGACGTCATTCCCAAATCGCGGCC
>JAABRJ010000120.1 GCA_011390985.1 Desulfobacteraceae bacterium | reverse complement strand
GCACGGATCCGGCTTTGCAACTCCTCGGTGGCGGCCTTGGTGAACGTCACCACCAGGATCTCCTCGGGCAGCAGGCCCCGTTCGAGAACCAGCCGCAGGTAAAGGGCGGCGATGGCGTAGGTTTTCCCCGTTCCGGCGCCGGCTTCAATCAGGTTGACGCCGGCGAGCGGGGCCCGGAGCAGGTCAAAGGCTTGCATACGGCCTCCACAAAAGGGCGCCCAGGCGCCTGCTGTCCGCAAAGCTGCCGAGTTTGCGCATTTTTGGATGGTGTGTTAGGAGCTGTGCCCTGAAGAGGGCGTAAATGTGCGCACACAACCTGAAGTGTCTACGCCGCCATCCCCAAATTTGAGCTCTTAGGGGTCCATGATGTTTTCAGGAATTCAGGAAATTCTGGTTCTGGTCGGGATCGCCGCGGCGATCTTTCTGCTGCCGCGCCTCGGCACCCGCAGCCGCCCGCCTGTGCCCGTCCGCCGCCTGTTTCCCAGCCCCCTGACCCGTCTTTCCGGCGGCATGCGCCTGGCCGTGAGCGCCTCCTTGCTGTGGCCGCTTGGCGCCGCCGTTTACCTGGAGCCCTGGCAGAATGGACCGCGCGCTTTTCTGCTGGCAGGCCTGCTGCCGGTGGCCGCCCTCTGGGGCATGGCCTGGGTGACGGCCGGTTTCCGCAATAAGCGCCGGTAAGGTGGCCGCCTAAAGCGCCAGCGTCGTGGTGTGCGCCAGCAGGGGGCCCAGAACGGTTTCCGCAAGTTCGAAAAAATCGTCGTCCAGCGGCGTCACCTCCCCGAAAATCCGCGCCAGGTAGGGGTCGGTGGCCTCGCCCGGTGAAAAATCGTTGCCGCACCATGCGCTGAGCGCTGCCGCACGGGCAGCCGCATCGCTTTTGCCCCGGACCAGGCGCGCCTGGGTGTAGGCCAGGGCCGTTTCCGGGAAAAAGGCAAGCGGCGTTGAAAGCCCCTGTAAAAAAAGATGCAGCAAGGCTTCCAGAAGACCCTCGGCAGCCACGGGCACCTCAAGCGCCAGGGCGCTGTCCCTGCCCACCAGAAGTCCCTGCCGGCTGCCGAAGGCCACCAAGGGGTGGCAGAGCATCAGGTGCTGCACCCACGAGACCATAAGGTCGCGCGCCCGGATGCGCCCGAACCGCAGGCGCACCTGGCCGCGGTCGTAAATGTCGTTGATTTGACCGCGCAAGCGCACCCCCGCCAGCTCAAGATCGACTGCCACGGGAGGCGCCGGGGCGCCGCTGCCGGCGCCTTGGAGGCGATGGAAAAAGGCCTCCGCCTCCCCTTGCAATTCGTGGAATGCAACCTGGCCGACATTGCCGTGGGGCAGCCGGCCGGCTGCCGCTGTCGCCGCCAGCAGGTCTCCGGGCTGTCCCCCGGCCAGCCGGTCCCGGATCATTTCCTGAACGATAAGATATTTTTCAAGGGCGCTGAGCGTGAAGGGTTCGCGTTCCTCGGGGAGCTCCAGGTCGGGATCGAGAAAAACCCCCAATCGGCGCTGCAGCAGAAACCGGGCGGGGTGGGACCAGAAAGCGCAGAGATCGTCGATCGGCAGCAGGCCGTCGTCGAAAACCGCCGCCGGCAGCGCGGCATTCCAAAAGGGCCCCGCAGGAGTAGCCCTGGCCTGCATCTGCACCGCTTCGAAGTCCTCCCGGGAATAGCTGAACAGGCCCGATTGCGGCCGGAAATAGTCCGCTGAAAAGGCCTGCAGGCGGTGGCGCGTGACGAGCGCGTCGATAGCGATCCCGTAATTGGCGGCCAGGTAATCCTGCAACTCGGCCACCAGCACCGAGGGCGGCATGCGGCTGTTGTCCTGGAGACTCTGCCCCAGGTAGCTGACGTAGAATTTTTTGCGGGCCGACAGGAGCGCTTCCAGAAAAAGGTAGCGGTCGTCGTCGCGCCGGGATCGGTCCCCGGGTCTGGGGTCGCGGGCAGTCAGGTCGAATCCCGGCTGCCGACTGTCCCGCGGGAAGGCGTCGGCGTTCATCCCCAGCAGGCAGATGATTTCGAGCGGAATGCTGCGCATGGGCAGCATGGCACAGAAGGTCACGCCGCCGGCGATAAACCCGCTGCCGAAAACCGTGTTGTCCGCCTGGCCTTCGAGTGCGGCGCGAACCACCGCCAGGGGCAGGGCGTCCTGGAATTCTGCCTCGCTTGCATGCCGCACAAGCGCAGCGAGCGCCTGCCGCAGCTGCTGGGCTTCGCCTGCAAGCGGTTCATCCAGCGCGAAAAAACCTTCCAGGATTTCCCTCAAGTCCGCAGTCCAGGCCGTCAGGCTGCGACGGTTTTCCAGCCGCCGGACGGTATCGAAAAGAGTTTCCGCAAAGGCCACGAATTTGCCCAGGATGCCGGCCGTGCTGCCTTCAACCGGGTCAAAGGGCAGAATCCCCTGAAACAGCCGGCGGCCGCAGCCCGGCAAAGCGTAGCCCAGCAGAAGCCGCTGCAGGCCGGCTTCCCAGGAGTTGGCGGCAAGCCCGGGCAGGCCGAGGCGGCTGCGATCGTGGGCGTCACGCCCCCAGCGGATAGCCGTATCGCGCACCCAGCGGCCGATCACTTCCAGCTCGGTCTCGTCAAGCCCAAAACGCCGGCGGATGGGGTCGTATGCCAGCAACCCCAGGACCCGATTGATTTCAAAACGACTCTGGGGCAGATCCAATAGCGCCAGGAAACCGTCGATCAACCGGCTTTCGCGGCGCAGGCTGCGATCGGCGATGCTGAAGGGGATTCGCAGGGCCGGATCGCTCTGCCCGTCGAAGACCGCCTGCACCAGCGGGGCGTAGGCTTCGATGTCGGGCGTCATCACGAGAATGTCCCCCGGTCGGATGTCCCGGTCTTTATCCAGCAGTTTCAGCAGATTGTCGTGCAGGACTTCGACTTCCCGCATGGGGCTGTGACACGCGTGAATTTCGATGGTGCCGTCCGGGGGAGTCTTTGGCGGACTGCCGGGCGCCTGGACATTTTCGGTCAGGTTGAGGATATCGCCCTGAACTCGGGTGAGCAGGCTGTCGCCTTGGAGTGCCTGGAAATGCTCGTGCCAGTGGCCCTCAAAACTCTGGATCATGGAGAAGAAGTCCCGCCCCATTGACCCCATGGCGGCCAACAGGCGGTTGCCGGTTTCCAGGTGGAGCGCTTCCGCCGGCAGATCGCCGGCGGATCGGCGGGTGATGCGCACCTGCTCCCGGGGGGAGCGGATCTCCGCCCAGAACTCGCGGCAGGGGTTCATCAGAAAAAGATTGACCCGCATCAAACCGCCCAGGGCCGCGAAGGTCTCGAGGTAGGCCGGCGGTAGGTGGGAAACGCCGAAAACCGACACGCGCTCCGGCAGATCACAGGCGGCGCGGGTGTCGGCGCGGCGGATTTTTTCCAGGAGCTTTCGCTGCTGCCCGGCGCGGTGGCGGTGTTCGCGGCCAGCCGCCAGATCGCGCCACAACGCGGCCTGCCAGTGGTCGTTGCAGCCGGCTTCCCAGGCAAAGATCAGGTCCGGGCGAAATACCAGGTACTGGTCAAAGGTGTCGGCAATTTTGACGGAAAGCTGATAGCGCTTGAGCTGGGTGGGGTCGTCGGCCAGGTAGCGCCGGAGATGTTCACAGCCCGGCCGGCTGGAAAATTCCGGAAGGCGGTGCATGATCCCGAAAGCCATCGCCTCGCGCTCGAAAACGCTTTCCTCGGGCAGGTCGGGCATCACGCGGCTGAACACCTCCTGCAGAAAGGCATTGGGAAACGGAAAGGCGCAATGGGCGCAGATGCCCACCTGCCGGGCCAGTTCGATGGCAAGCCAGCGCTCCATGCCCCGGCTCTGGATCACGATGGTCTCGGGGCACAGCACCGCCGCCGGGGCGCTGCCGCGGGGGCGGCTGACCTCCCGGGCGAGTGCCTGAACGAGAATCTCCATCCGGTTGCTGGTGAAAATGTGAAGTCCCGGGGCCATCACGGATCCTTTGAGCCAGTGAGGTGTGTCACGTTCTCGGTGAAATGCGGATCCTCGGGCGAACGCTTTTCGAAAAGGGGCCGTGGCGGTGGCAAACTGGTTGGCGGAAAGGCGTGATGTCAGGGTATCCAGCGCCAGGTGCCGCAGCCTGTGCTGCCGATGCGCTCCTCTTCCCCGAAAGACAGGGTCACGCTGGCGCAGACATCCAAAACGGGCGGGTCCGACCGGTGAGGTCGGAGCCGATCCCCAGCCCTATTTCAACTTAAGCGGTTATCATCGCCATGATGCGCGCGACCAGTTTCTCGATGCCGGTCGCGACATCCTTGATGCCGGGGCCCAGCATGTACGCCGGGGTGCTCACCAGCCGGTTGCGTTCGTCCACCTGGATCATGTCCACCGTACAGGTGTGGTGACGGCCGCCGATGGCTTCGATGGCCGCGGCGGTTGCCGCGTCGCTGCCGATGGTGACGTCGGGTTGCCTGTCCGCCAGGGCAAGGGTCAGGGTGGCGGGAGCGATGCAGATCGCGCCGATCGGTTTGCCGGCCGCCGCCATATCGTTCAGCAAGCGCCGGACTTCGGGATGAACGTTGGCCTTCGGGCCCTTGACCGCAAAGTCGCTCAGGTTCTTGGCCGCGCCAAACCCGCCCGGGATGATCAGGGCGTCTAAGTCGGCGGCGCTCACCGTCCCGACATCCTGGATAGCCCCCCGTGCGATGCGCGCGGACTCCACCAGAACGTTGCGGCGTTCATCGGTTATTTCCTGGGTCAGATGATTGATGACGTGCATCTGCGCCGCGTCTGGCGCCATGCAGCGGCTGGTGGCGCCGGCCCTGTCGAGAAACAGCAGGGTCAGCACCGCCTCGTGAATTTCCGCCCCGTCAAAAACCCCGCAGCCGGATAGCAAAACCCCAACGGTTGCAGTCATTTGACCTCCTTCCGGCAACCTCGCAGGTGCCTGTTAGCGATTAACCCCACCATGCACAAGTATTTCCCGCCGCCTCTGCGCCGGGAGGATTCAATCTAAGGGAAAATCAAATCGATTTCAAAGAAAAAATCGATTTTCAGGCCATCCGGCATGGGCCAGCCCTCATCGGGTCCCGCTAAAAAACCTGAGAAAAGGGCTTTTCGACGGGATCGCGCGACCATCGGTCCGACTTCAACCCGGCCTTGGCCCCGATAATCTGAAAAAACAAGCGGTTGAAGGTAATAATGGGTAAAGCCGGATCGCTATACGGACGATAGAATCAGAAGCCCGGTTCAGTGGTGAAATTTCGGCCATTGATGGCCTCCCTGTCCCGGGTCGCACCGTACGATCCGTCGAAGTTGCCTGAAGGAGGGCCACCCAATGCAATTCTGGCGAAGAGATCGCCGATTGGAAAAACGCTTGACAGTATCATGGGATGCGGTCTTGAAGGCGACTTTTGTGGGGTTCGAGGACATCATGACGGTCACGGTGAGCAATTTCGGTCTCAAAGGGGTGCTGCTGTACACCGACAACTTATCGGTCCTCAACCAACACTTGATGATCAAGCGTGAAAAACCGGATCTGCGGCTGACGATCTACACGCCCAGCGGTGAGATCGATTCCAGGGTCGAAATCCGTTGGTACACCTGGTCTTGCGAAAAAAACCTTTTTGAGGTGGGGGTCAATTTTATCAACCTGCTCGAGAACAACCGCCCGGTTGTCGATCGAATCCTCAACGGCCGCGAATATGAGGCCGCAATGGAGGTATATTAGTCCCGCTCGTCAGACCTTCCCCGCCCGTCCGCCGCTTAGCCCTTGCCAATGCCCACGACCTCGGGTATGAAATTTGTCGTCGGGTTTTTTTGCATTGGATTGCA
>JAABRJ010000119.1 GCA_011390985.1 Desulfobacteraceae bacterium | reverse complement strand
CCGCGTCCTTGACCGCCGGATGGGAGTGCCCCAGGAGCAGCGGCCCCCAGGAGTTGACGAAATCGATGTAGCTGTTGCCGTCCACGTCGTAAAGCCGGCTGCCCTCGGCGCGCCGGATGAAAACCGGGTCGCGGCCAAGGCCTTTGAAGGCCCGCACCGGCGAATTGACCCCGCCGGGGATCACCTTGCAGGCCTGTTCAAACAGCTCACGGCTTTTCACGGATACTGGCATGCGGGTCGTCCTCGGTATCAAAAGGGGTTTCGGGGCCGCGGGGTAAAATGCTTTTTGCGGAACCGTCAATCGCCGACCGCCTTGCCCCGGTAAGTGAAGAGTTCTTCGATCAGGCTGATGTTTTGGGCATCCAGGCAGTTTTCGCCCTGCAGGTGCTTGAGCTGCAGCACGATGGCTTGCAGGTATTTCTTGGCCAGCGAGCGCGTCAGGCGCTCCACCTGGAAGTAGGCGCTTTCATCGAAGCGGTCGCGCACCCGCGCGAGTTCCTCGCGCCGGATGGTCTCGACCTGGGTTTTGACCGCCTGGATGACGGGGTTGATCCGCAGGGATTCGCGCCAGTCGATGAATTTCTGAAGCTCCTCGGCGATGATGCGCTCCACCGTATCGACGGACTGCTCGCGCTTGACGAGATTGCCCATCACCACTTCCTTGAGGTCGTAGACATTTTTGAGCACCACCTCCGGAAGCGCTCCCACGCCCGGATCGAAATCCCGCGGCACGGCCAGGTCGACGATCAGCAGCGGCCCCTTTTCGCGATTTTTGAGGATGGCCGCCATGTCGCCGGCCTCGAAGAGGCAGTGGTTGGAGTCGGTGGCGCTGACAACGGCGTCGGCGCGGGCCAGTTCGTCGCGCAAACCGTAGACCGACACGGCCCGCCCGCCCACTTCGGCGGCCAGGGCCGCGGCTTTTTCGAGGGTGCGGTTGGCGATGACGATCTCGCCGGCCTGGCGTTTGGCCAGGATGCGGGCGCTGATGCTGCCGATTTCGCCGACCCCGATGACCAGGACCGAGGCGCCTTTGAGGTCCCCGCAGAAAGCCTCGGCCAGGTCCACGGCGGCGGCCGCCGTGGAGCAGCAGCCCTTGTTGATCTCGGTTTCGTTCTTGGCGCGTTTGGACGCCCGGAAAGCGGCATGAAAGAGCTTGTGCAGCAGGATGCCGGCCGTTCCCGCGCGGCAGGCTGTCCCGTAGGCGCCCTTCACCTGCCCGGCAATTTCGTTTTCGCCCACCACGACCGAGTCCAGACCACAGGCCACGCTGAACAGATGGCGTTTGGCCTCCTCACCGACCTTAAAATAAAACTGCTCCCAGGCCTCGCCGGGGCTTTCCCCCTTGAGCGCGCGCAGATGCGCCCTGAAAACCGGCCGCAGGTCGACCTCCCCCACCCCGACCGCATAAAACTCGGTCCGGTTGCAGGTGGAGAGGATTGCGATTTCATCGATCTGGGGATGCTGGTGGAGGGCCTGAAGCGACGCCATGACCTCTTCACTCTTCAGCGCGAAACACTCGAGTTGATCGATAGCGGCGGCCTTGTGATTGAGGCCGAACAAAACGACTTGCATGGGCACAACTCCTGTCAGGCGGCAGATATTTTCGGGCCACAGCGAAGGTTCAGGCTGCACCCGGCTGATTCGGGCGCTGGGGTCAAGACCTGTTTTTGGATCTCGGCACGGGCAACCGCAACGCAAGGCTGCTGCAAGGCAGTCTTTTACCATCCCCCGCCGACAGTTTCAACCAAATTTTAGCGACAAAAAGGTCAGGCGCCCGCCGCCGGCCGCACCCGGCAAGGGATCGCCTTGAGGTTGGGGGTCCCGAACTCCCGCCCGAGGGTGGCGGTGCTGGTCAGCATGTTGAAGTTGGCACTCTGCCAGTCGAACTGCGTGGCCGCCCCCTTTTCGGGAAACCACCAGCCGTAAGCGGCGAAGACGACGCCCGGGCGGACGGCAGCGGTCACCCGGGCATGCTGGGTGACGGCCCCGTGGGGGGTTTCGATGACCATCGCAGCGCCGTCTGAAATCCCGCAAGCAGCGGCCGTCTCGGGGTGGATTTCGGCTTCGGGCCGGTCGCTTTTGCGGCGCAGGCCCGCCACCCAGCGGTAGGAGGAGTGCAGATAAAACCGGTTTTTGAAGCTGGTCAGCACCAGGGGAAATGCCGGGTCCCCGCCGTCGGCCGCCAGCTGCCCGGCGGGCAGGGCGTTCAGTTTGAACTTGGGCGCCTGGCTGAGCGCCAGTTCGACCTTGCCGGTGGGGGTTTTGAACCCTTTGGCGCGGTATTTGTGGAACCGCTCCGGCCCCGTGAGATAACCTTTTTCAACGAACTCGCGGTAGGTCAGCCCGGCGGGTTTGAGCAGAAGCTCGAGAAAGCCGGAGGGGTCCTCGAACCAGTACTCGGCCGGCGTGGTGCGCTTGCCCAGCTCGTTTAAGATCTTCAGATCGGGCCAGCACTCCGGCGGCGGATCGACCAGCTTGGGCCGCGCCAGGATGAGCCCGTGGCCCAGGCCGTAGTGGCCGATGTCGTCGAACTCGAAATGCGTGGCCGCCGGCAGCACCACGTCGGCCAGGGCCGCCGTGGGGGTCATGAAGACGTCCGCGACCGCCAGAAAATCAAGCGCCAGCAGGGCCTCCTGGGTCTGGCGGCTGTCGGCGTAGCCCAGCAGGGGGTTGGTGCACTGCATATAGGCGGCGCGCACCGGGTAGGGCTCACCGCTGAGCACCGCCTGTCGGAAATAAGCCGGCGGAACGGTCATCAGGCGCGGGATGGCGCCGTGATGGGCGTGAAGCATGTCGAAGCGCTTGTTGGGAAGGAGGTCGGCCCGCACGAACGGTCCCAGGCCGAGAATCCCGGGTTCGTTGGCTTGGATGTTGCCCCCGGGCACGTCCAGGTTGCCGCAGACAGCCATCAGACAGACCAGCGCGCGGGCGGCGTCGAAGTTGTGGACGGTCTGCTCGATCGGATTGCCCCACTGGATGGCGGCAGGCCGGCTTTGGGCGTAAAAACAGGCGCTCTCGCGGATCAGCTCCGCGGGCAGGTCGGTGATCGGGGCCATTCTTTCCGGGGAAAAATCGCGCACGTGCTCCGCCAGCTGGTCGAACCCGTGGGTCCACTGGGCGACGAAGCCGGCATCGTAGAGGCCTTCGGTGACGATCACGTGCAGGAAGGCCAGCGCCAGCAGGTGATCCGTGCCGGGCTTGAGGGGCAGCCAGAAGCGGGCCCGGTCGGTCAGCTCGGTGCGGCGGGGGTCCACGATCATCAGCGCGGTGCCCTGGCGCAGCTGCTCGAGCAGCAGGCTGTGGATGGCACCCTCCTCGTTGGTCCAGGTCACGTTGCTGCCCCAGAGCACCACCAGGTCGCTTTTCTGGTGAAAATCGACAACCGGGTAGAACCCGCAGGTGTGCATGCCGGCGACCTCACGCGGGGCATGGCAAACGTCCTGCACGGCCACCAGGTTGGGAGAGCCGAAGAGGTTTGCCAGCCGGATCAGGGCGAAATGCTCGAGCCCCTTGGGCATCCCCTGGCAGAAGGCCACCGCCCGGGCGCCGTGGGCCTCCCGGGTTTTAACCAGACCGGCGGCGACCGTCTCCAGGGCTTGCTCCCAGGAAATCGGCTGCCAATGCCCCTCGCCGCGTCGGCCGGTGCGCTTGAGCGGCCGACGCAGCCGGTCGGGGTGAGTCAGGCGTTCGGCCGAAACCCGCCCCTTGTGGCAGACGTAGCCCCGGTTCAAAAAGCCGTCGGGATCCCCCTTGATCTTAACGATCTGGTTGCCCCGTACCCCCACCAGCAGACCACAGCCACCGTGGTCCATGCGGGCACAGTGGGTCTTGACCCACCGGATGTCATCGGTCATCTTATCTCCCCCCTCCAACCCGTAAGGTGAACACCAAGACCGGTCAGGCGAAACCCTCGGGTGGCGCGTCGGCGCTCAGCGCCGCAAGATGCCGACCGGCGAAAGGGTCTCATAGCAGACTGAGCGGTGGGTCGTCAAAACCGAAAAAAGTTGATACGCCGCAAACCAGCGGCGCGCAAGGGGGGCGGGGAATGGGGCAGGCGACGCTGCGAGGCCCCCAGGCCGGGCGGCCGCCGGGGGCCGGAGCGCGGCCTGCCCGGGGAAATCCTGCAGCGGTCGCGGCGCCCGCTAGGGGGTGGTTTTGAGGGTGTAGGGGTTGATGGTCAGCACCGGCACCGGCGAGCGGCGCACCACGTTCTCGGCCACGCTGCCGAAGACCGTGTGTTCAATGCCCTTGCGGCCGTGGGTCCCCAGGACCACCAGATCCACGTCATCGTTTTCGATGACATTGAGGATCACCGTCACCGGGTCGCCGGAAAGAACCCGCCGACGCACGTTGGTGACCCCGCGCACGTGGCGCTCGTAAAAATCGTCGAGGGCCCGGGCGGCATCCTTTTCGAGAATTTTCTGGTCGAGCTGAATCGCGGTGGCCGGCAGGTAGAGGTCTCCCCACTGGCGCAGGTCTTCCACCACGTGCAGCAGAATGAGGGTGCTCTCGTACTTTTCCATCAGGGAAAGCGCGTAATAAAAAATTTTACCGGCATTGTCCGTCAAATCGCACGGAAACAGGATATTGCGGATGCGCAGCATTGCGGTTTCTCCTCTGGCTGGCGGTTTTCAATACGCTTCGACGACCCATTCAGGCGGGGGCCGGGGTGTGCCGCGGCACCCCTTGACCAAGACGGCATGCTGAGAGGGTCGGAGGTGCGACCGGCATCGGGTTCACTTGACCTGGATTTGGATCTTCTTGTGCTGGGCTTCCGCCACCTTGGGCAGCCGGATCTTGAGAACCCCTTTCTTGAAGGTGGCCTCGATCTTGTCCTCCTGCACCGACGCGGGCAGTTTGAAGGAGCGCTGGAAGGTTCCCCAGAAGCGCTCTGCAAAATAATGCTCGGCGTCCTTATCCTCCTCCTCCTTTTTCTTCTCCCCCTTGATGGTCAGCAGGTCGCCGGACAGGCTGACCTCCACGTCCTTGGGGTCAACGCCCGCCAGTTCGGCCTTGACGATGAATTCCTTCGGGGTTTCGGAGATGTCGACCGTCGGCGCCCAGCCCTCCAGAAACCCCGGGGCAAAGGGCGCATCCCCGAAAAACCGTTTCCAGAGGCGGTCCATCTCCTTGCGAAAATTGCTGAGTTCGGCACTGAAGGGCTTCAAGGGCAAAAGATCCATTTTATCCTCCTTTCAGCATAGCGCTTACCGGAAAATGTCGAGGGTCCCCTCGACGACAGCCAAATGGTCGACGGCCGCGGCCGCAGCGGACGGGCGCATTTCAGCCCGCCGTCAGGGGCTGGCCTGCAGCAGCCGCGCCAGGACGTTTTCAAGCACCCGCGAGGTAAACGGTTTGGCAATCATTTCCTGGATCCCGATGTGGGTCGCTTCCGCCAGCACGTCCTCGCTGCCGTAGGCGCTGATCAGAATTTTAATGCAACCCGGGGCGATGCCGCGGATTCGGCGGAAAAACTCCAGCCCGTCCATTCCCGGCAGGCGGTAATCGGCGATGATGATGTCATACCGGTCGTGGTTGAGCCGTTCCATCGCCATCTCAGCGGTTTCCACCGCCAGCAGGCGGCAGCCTTCGGCCTCGAAGAACATGCGCAGTGAATCCCGAATCCACTCGTCATCGTCGATCAGCAAGGTTTGCATCCGCCTGAGTTTGCCGAAAAGATTCATGATCTCGTTTTCTGTTGCGATACCACCGCCGCGCGCCGGCAGATTCAGCGCCTTGATGCCGGTGACGAAGATTTCCTGCCAGGGCACGCGGCAGGCCAATGGGACCCAAAGACCCATTGGGGATCGAAACTAACTGACGACCCAGATGGCCATCTCGCGCGCCATCTGCATCACCT
>JAABRJ010000118.1 GCA_011390985.1 Desulfobacteraceae bacterium | reverse complement strand
GCGGGCGCCTGCGGGGGGTGCGGCTGGACAGCGGAGACATGGTCGAAATGAGCCGCCGGGTCCGCCGAATCCTGGATGCGGCCGGCCTGCAGGACACGCAGATCTTTGCCAGCAGCGGTTTTGACGAGTTCAAGATAGCCGACGTGATCGGCCAAGGGGCCCCGATCGATGCGTTCGGTGTCGGCACCAAAATCGGCGTCTCCGCCGATGCCCCCTACCTTGACATCGTTTACAAAATGGCCTGTTTCGAGGGCCGCCCGGTCCGTAAACTGAGCCCCGGCAAGGTCACCCTGGCCGGTGCCAAGCAGGTGTTCAGACGCCTGGGGGAGGACGGCCGTTTCGCAGATGATCTCATCGGGGTGCGTGATGAGCCCGCCGACGAGCGCGTCGCACTGCTTGAACCGTTAATGGGTGACGGGCGCGGCCTTCGACCGCGCTGCAGCCTCCAGGAAATCCGCTCCCGGTTTTTCGACCAGTTCGAACGCCTTCCGGCAGGCTGCAAATCCCTCCGGGAAGCAGTGCGCTGCCCGGTTCACCTCAGTCCGCGCCTCCAGGCCCTCCAAACCCTGCCCCTGCCCCGCTGACATTTTAGGCCCGATTCGGACGCTTGACCCGCTCCTGGGCATCGGCTATACTTCAACTGTTTTGCCGTCCGGAATCTTTCCTGATAGTATCCGTCGATATTTCCCTTCGGGATCTCGGTTTTTTGATGGACACACCCCGGTAGAATCCCCTGCCTGCTGCCGAGCGCCAGCCGTTGGATCTGTCCATCTGCCGCGGCCGCCCTCAACGGCCCGATCGGCAGTGGCGAGTGCGCCCCGGGCTGATGGGCCGGCGGGGGCCACTTTTGAATTTGGGCTGCAGTAAAAAGAGAAATTGCGTAGGAGTGAAAAATGGCTGAAACCGTGAAAATCACCTTTGATGGACAAACCGTTGAATTGCCCCTGCTGGTGGGAACCGAGGGGGAGAAGGCCATCGACATTTCAAGGCTGCGGGCCCAAACGGGTCTGATCACCTGGGACCCGGGGCTCGCCAACACCGGCAGCTGCTCCAGTGCCATCACCTTCATGGACGGCGAGCGGGGGATCCTGCGCTATCGCGGCATTCCCATCGAAGAGCTCGCCGAGCACTCCAGCTTCAAGGAAACCGCCTTTCTGCTGGTTCACGGGGTGCTGCCGACGCGCAAGGACCTCAACCGCTTTTCGGTGCTGCTGAACGACCATTCGCTGGTGCACGAAGACATGCAGATCTTTTACCAGAACTTCCCGCGTGCCTCGCACCCCATGGGGATTCTGTCCTCCATGGTGAACGCCCTGAGAAGTTTTTACCCGGTGCTGTCGACGGGCGAAGAGGAAATCAATATCACGGTGACCCGGCTGCTGTCGAAGGTGAGGACCCTGGCGGCCATGTCCTACAGGATTTCCCGCGGCCACAAGGTCGTATACCCGCGGCCGGATCTCCCATACTGCGCCAATTTTCTCAACATGATGTTTGACTCGCCGGTTAACCCGTATGTCATCGACGAAGACATCGTCCGGGCGTTGAGTGTTTTCTGGATCCTGCACGCCGATCATGAACAGAACTGCTCCACCTCCGCAGTTCGGATTGTGGGCAGCGGCCGGGTCAACCTGTACGCATCGATTTCAGCCGGGATCGCGGCGCTGTGGGGGCCGCTGCACGGCGGCGCCAACCAGGCCGTCATCGAAATGCTCTCGATGATCAAGGATCAGGGCGTCAGCATTCGGCGCGTGCTGGAGCGGGCCAAGGACCGCGATGATCCCTTTCGGCTGATGGGCTTTGGCCACCGTGTCTATCGGACCTACGACCCGCGCGCCAAGATCATGAAAAAGATGTGCGACCGGGTGCTCAGAAAGTTCAACCTCCAGGACCCCCTGCTGAACATCGCCCAGGAACTCGAAGCGGCGGCCCTGGCGGACGATTACTTCATTGACCACAACCTCTACCCCAACGTGGACTTCTACAGCGGGATCGTCCTGCGGGCCATCGGGATTCCCACCAGCATGTTTACGGTGATGTTCGCCATCGGACGGCTGCCCGGCTGGATCGCCCAGTGGAAGGAAAGTATGGATGACCCCGACTGGCGTTTGTGTCGGCCCCGCCAGCTTTATATCGGGCCGAAGATAAATGCCTACGTGCCGATCGACGAGCGCGGCTGAAACCAGCCGAAGCGGTTTTTGGGTTTGGCGCCTGCGGGGTGAGGGCAATTTGCCGGTAACGGGAAGGCGAGGGGCGGGTCGGAAATTGAGCGGAAAAGGTAAAACCAAACTTCTGCGGCCGCTCAGGGGGGGTGTCTGGATCCCCAAAATGCTTCGCCCTCGGGTCGGCAACCAAAAAGGTGTTTACAGGTGGGGATGCTCTTGAGCATTGGCTCGGCATGTCAGGACCACAAATAAACACCCTTTCGGCGGCCGGCATTCCTGAAGGCGGTGGACTGCAGGCGTCGGATCGATTGGCAGGCGGCGCTTGGTCCCGGGGGGATTAGTGCCCGTAGTCGAATGTGCTGTCGTGTCGGGGTTCCAGTTGGGTCAAATCCCCGAGGGGGCGCTCAAAGGTGAATTTGGACGGCACCACCACCATGGTGTGGGCGGTCTCGCCGACGTTTCCGCCGGTGAGCGAAAAGGGCAGCGAAACCAAGAACAGCGCGGAGCCGGCAACGATCGAGACAAGTCCCAGCGGTCTGACGATCAGGGCATCGGCCCACATGGCCGACGCGCTAATGTCCTCCTGGGATTTGTCAGCGGCCAGGGCCGCGCCCCCAAGGGGGACCGTCAGCAGGCTGGCAACCATTGCCAGTATGGTAACCGTTTTAAGAAAGTTATGCATCCGTACCTCCTGTTTTAAAATCCAATAACGGTCTGCCCGTCGGCACCCGGGCGCGTCGGGGCTGAACACCCAATTCGATAGGTTTAAACATCGGCAGGCACGTTCCTGAACTTTAACAGCGGGCCCTGAGGGCTGCCTGCAACCCTAACGAGACTGGCGGCGCATGTCAAGGCAGCCCCAATCGCAGTGCCCATCCCCTGTGCACATCGAGGTGGCAGTGGCCCTGCCGGTCCACCGCACTTACACCTACAGCGTGCCGGCGCCCTTTCAGGCCCAGATTCAGCCTGGCAAGCGCACCCTGGTGCCGTTCGGCAGCCGCCGGGTGACCGGCTATCTTCTGGGGGCGGGCACGCCGCCCGACGGTGCCCTGGAGATCAAAGCGGTATTGGACATCCTGGATGAACGGCCGCTTTTCCCGGCCGCCATGATCCCGTTTTTCAGATGGATTGCCGACTACTATCTTCACCCCCTGGGGGAGGTGATCAAGGCCGCCCTGCCGCAGGGCATCAATCTCTGCGATTGTGCAACTCTGAGCCTTACCCCCGACGGGCAGGCGGCCCTGGCGCAGGCCTTGCTGCCACCCCCCACGCGGCAGGTGCTGGAACACCTCGCGAAAAGGGCCTGCCGGGTGAACGACCTGGGGCGCGGCCTGGGGATCGATGTTCCTGCGGCCCTCCTGAATTCCCTGATAGACGCCGGCTGGGTGGCCCGGGCGCGGGTCCTGCAGCGGCCTTCGAATCGCTGTCGGACCGAGCGTCACGTCGCGCTGGCGCCCGCTGCCAATCAGGGGGACCCGGCGGGGCTGACCCCCAAACGCCGCCGGCTTTTCGAGGCGGTGGCCGCTGCCGGTGAGATTTCGCTGAGGCGTCTGCGGGCGACCATGCCCACCGCCAATGAACTGGTAAAGCCGCTGGTGCGATGCGGCGTGTTGCGGGTGGTCGAAAGGGCTGTCTACCGCGATCCGTTCGGGGAGGCGATTGAACCCGACACCGCCCGCCGGCTGACCGATGAGCAGGCGGCGGCGGTGGCCAGGGTGGGGGCGGCGCTGGCGGGCGGCTTTGCCCCTTTCCTGCTGGCGGGGGTGACCGGCAGCGGCAAGACCGAGGTATACCTCCAGCTGGCGGCGCATGCCGTCAGCCGCGGACGAAGCGCCCTGATCCTGGTCCCCGAGATTGCCCTGATCTCCCAGACCGAGCGGCGTTTCCGGGCGCGCTTCGGCGAGCGGGTGGCCGTTTTGCACAGCGGCCTCTCCGCCGGTGAGCGCTTTGACCAGTGGCTGCGGATTGTCCAGGGCGACACCCCCATCGTTATCGGGGCGCGCTCGGCCATTTTCGCCCCCCTCGAACATCTTGGGCTGATCGTTGTCGACGAGGAGCACGATACCTCCTACAAACAGGACCACGGGTTGCGCTACCACGCGCGGGACCTGGCGGTGGTGCGCGCCAAGCAGGTCGGCTGCGTGGCCCTCTTGGGTTCTGCAACCCCCTCGGTGCAATCCTGGCACAATGCTCGGAGCGGCAAGTTCGAGGCCCTGCGGCTGACCCGCCGGGTGGAAAACCAGTCTCTGCCGGAAATCACGGTCGTTGACCTCACCGAAACCCGTGATGTGCGCGGGACCCGGCGTTTTATCACGCCGCCGCTGGAGAAGGCCATCGGCGCGGCCCTGGCCCGCAACCAGCAGGTGCTGCTGTTTCTCAACCGTCGCGGCTTTGCCAGCCTGCCCGTCTGCGCCGCCTGCGGCGAAGCCCTCAAGTGCGTCAACTGCGACATAACCCTGACATACCACCGCCATGCCAATGACTATCGCTGCCATTACTGCGGGTTTTCACGCTCGGCGGCCGCCCCTTGCACGGTGTGTGGCTCTGCGCGGATCAAGCTGCTGGGGCTGGGGACCGAAAAGGTTGCCCAAGGGGTGGCCGCGTTGTTTCCGGAGGCCCGGGTGGCCCGCATGGATCGCGACACGACGGGCCGCAAGGGCGAGATCCTCAAACTGCTCAAGGGGCTGCGGGACGGCACGATCGACATCCTGGTGGGTACCCAGATGGTGGCCAAGGGCCATGACTTCCCCAACATCACCCTGGTGGGGATCATCTGCGCGGACATGTCCCTGAGTTTCCCGGATTTTCGCGCCGGCGAGCAGACCTTTCAAATCCTGGCCCAAGTGGCCGGCCGTGCCGGCCGCGGCCAGTCGGCCGGTCGAGTGATTCTGCAGACCTACACGCCCGGGCATTTCAGCATTGTCGCGGCCCGCAAACAGGACTTCGACCTTTTTTTCCGAAAGGAGATAGAATTCCGCCGCGCCTTGAACTACCCGCCTTTTGCGCGTCTGGTGCAGTTGAAAATTTCCGGCAGGCACAAAGACCGCGCGGCGGACTGCGCGGCGGTTCTGGGCGGCATCTGCCGACGACTGAGCCGCAGTCACGACGATTTGGCCCGCACCATCGAAGTGCTGGGCCCGATCGAGGCGCCCCTGGCCCGGATCGCCCGGCACTACCGATGGCAGATCCTGATCAAGGGCGTCGGGGCCGGCCCCCTGAGGCGCTTTCTGCATCTGCTGATGACGGATGCCGGCGGCGCCCTGAGCCCCCCCCAGGTGCGGGTGGCCGTGGACGTCGACCCGGTTTTTATGCTATAGGCAGCGGCGCCGAGGGGGACCGCACCAGCAGTTCTACTTGACTTCGAAGCGCCGGGACACTAATTTCGTTTGGAATTTCAATCGAGGTGAAAAAGATGATGCCACACCGCGTGTTACAACGGCTTGTGCTCAGCCTGCTGGTGCTGTCGGCAGTCCCTGTGCTGGCCGCTCAACCCGGCGCTCAACCCGCGCCTGCGGCGGTCGTGGAAACGACCGCCTTTGAATTCGAACCGGTGGTGGACGGCACAGCCGTCCATCACGAGTTCACGATCGCCAACCGGGGCGACGCCCCTCTGGATATCCTGAAAGTCCGCACCGCCTGAGGGTGTACAGCTGTCTCGTATCCGAGACACATCCCTCCCGGTGGTGAGGGCCAGATCAAGATTCAGGTGGATTCCACGGGCTATGGCGGCCGCGAATTGCGCAAAAGCGCCCT
>JAABRJ010000117.1 GCA_011390985.1 Desulfobacteraceae bacterium | reverse complement strand
GCCTGCATGGCCGCCTGCATGGCCGAAAACAACGTTCCCTTCCGCCGCGATGAAACCGACAAGCTGCTCAGCATCGCCTGGCTGCGGATTTACAAGTTAAACAACGGTAAACCCTACCCGGAAACCGATATCTGCTATCTGCCGCGGCCCTGCCAACAATGCGAAGGCCACGCCGGGCACTCCCCCTGCGTGTCGGTCTGCCCGGCCACCGCCACCGACTACGACATGGCGACCGGCATCGTCAGCCAGATCTACACCCGCTGCTTCGGATGCCGCTACTGCATGGCGGCCTGCCCCTACCATGTGCGCCTGTTCAACTGGTGGGACCCGGTCTGGCCCGAGGGCATGGAAAAAAACCTCAGCCCCAATGTTTCGGTGCGGATGCGGGGGGTTGTCGAAAAGTGCAGTTTCTGCTTTCACCGCTACCAGTTGGCCAAGGACAAGGCCTACGCCGAGGGGCGGCGCGAACTGGCGGAAGAGGAATATCAGACGGCCTGCACCCAGGCCTGCCCGGCCGGTGCGATTACCTTTGGAGACCTCAACAACCCCAAACACAAGGTCCATGAACTGAAAAACGATCCGCGCGCTTTCCGTCTGCTGGAGCGATTGGGCACCAACCCCAAAGTTTACTACCTTTCCAGCCGGGAATGGGTCAGGCGGGCGGGTGACAACTACCTGGAGCACGAAAAGACCGGGGCCGTTGCCGCCGGCCACCATTGAAGCCTCGTGGCAGCCGGCTCGAGGCCTCCGTCCCCGGGACGATTCTTTCAGAGGCCCCGTGGCCGCTGCTACCCAAACCGCAGGAAATGAGGAGCACATTCAAATGGATTCTGCATTAATTCCTGAAGGCGTCAAACGCGCACCGCTGTGGAAATTTTTGCTGAGTATCGCCGTGGTCAGCGTTGTCCTGCTGTGGGGCGTGTTTGCCATGCTGCTTTGCTGGATCAAGGGTCTGAACCAGACCAACATGAACAACGCCTATGGGTTTGCCCTCTGGATCTGGGCCGACCTGGCAGTCATCGCCCTTGGCGGCGGCGCATTTTTCACCGGTTTCCTGCGGTACGTGGTCGGCAAGGACCTGCTCAAGAACATTATCAACTACGCGGTCCTGATCGGTTTTATCTGTTACAGTTCAGCGCTTTTGATCCTGGCCATCGACATCGGCCAGCCCTTGCGCGGTTGGTTCATTTTCTGGCACGCCAACGTCCACTCGATGCTCACCGAGGTGGCGTTCTGTCTCTCCGTCTATTTCGCCGTGCTGACAGTCGAGTACATCCCCCTGGTCCTGGAAAATCGTCAGCTGAACAAGGTGCCCTTCCTGCACAACATGGCCCACAACATGCACGAAATCATGGCGGTTTTTGCCGCCACCGGCGCCTTTCTGTCCTTTTTCCACCAGGGCTCGCTGGGGGGTGTGGCGGGCGTGCTCTATGGGCGCCCTTTCGGCTATCGTGAGGGGGTCCTGATCTGGCCCTGGACTTTTTTTCTGTTCACCTGGTCGGCAGCCGCCGCCGGGCCTTCTTTCACCATTTTCGTCACCCGCTTGACCGAAAAAATTACCGGCAAAACCCTGGTCAAACAGAACGTCATCGATCTGCTGGCCAAGATCAGCGGTTGGATGCTGACGACCTACATCATCGCCAAAATTGCGGAACCGCTTTACTGGGCCTTCGTTACCGCACCGTCGAAAGGGATGGCGCTCGGCCAGTTTTACACCCAAAACCCCGGGTCGGTTTACGGATACTGGATTCTGTTCACCGAGGTCGTGGTCTGCGGTGTGCTGCCTGCCCTAATCCTGATTACCAAAAGGGGGCGCAGCAACCGCAAGACCCTTTTTACCGCCGTGACCTTGGCCTCCATCGGTGTCTGCATCAACCGCTGGGTGATGGTCCTGCAGGTGCTGGCGATTCCGGTGCTGCCGTTTGAAAGCTGGAATATGTACTTCCCCAGCTGGCAGGAGATCGCCACCACTGTGCTGCCGGTGGCTTACGGGGTGATCCTGATCATGATTTCGCACCGCTACCTTCCGGTTTTTCCTCAGGAAAGAGAACTCAACCCGGTGGACTGACGACTGCCACTGTACTGCCCGGGCCGAATCCCGGGGCGGCGCTGGTATAAAAGGAGGACGGAATGTTCCCGTTTAATTTCGAGTGGATCTGGGATATGGGGCACATGGTGTTTCACGGCGGGTTATGGTATGCGCTTGCCATCATCGGCATGGGGATGACCTACTGCGTCATCAAGGCTGCCGTCGACACCGCAAAGGGCAAAGGCGGGCACCACCACTGAGCTTCGCCAATTTTAACCGATAAAAAGCGCTGCCCTCGTCAGATCTCGCGAGGGGGGCGCTTTTTTGTTTTCGAGAAAATGGTGGTGGGGTGAATAAGATCGATTTGCCTCTGATAAAGTCGCCATTTTTTTCGAGCCAGTCAACAAGGAAAAAAAATGGATAAAATCATAGTCGAAGGAGGGCGTCCCCTGCGGGGGCGAGTGGAGATCAACGGCGCCAAGAACGCCGCACTGCCCATTCTGGCCTCCGCATTGTTGACCGACGGCTGGAATACCTATCACAATGTCCCCGGTCTGAAAGACATTGAGAGCATCAAGGACCTCCTGGCCCAGCTGGGTGCAGCGGTTGAAAGCAATGGCCGCAGCGTGCGCGTCAATGCCGCCGGCCTGTGCTGCCCTGAAGCGTCCTATGAGTTGGTGCGCAAAATGCGGGCCTCGGTCCTGGTGTTGGGCCCGCTGCTGGCCCGGCTCAAAAAGGCACGGGTGTCACTACCTGGGGGGTGTGCCATCGGAGCGCGCCCCATCAACCTGCATCTCAAGGGTCTGGCCCTGCTGGGCGCCGATATCAAACTCGAGCACGGCTATGTCGAGGCCTCGGCCGGTGTCCTCAAGGGCAACGAGATCGACCTTGATGTCCCCACCGTCACCGGTACCGAAAACCTGCTTATGGCAGCCGTTATGGCGGAGGGCCGCACTGTTTTGCGCAATGCCGCCCGCGAACCCGAAATCGTGGCTCTGGCCGAAACCCTGAAGGCCATGGGGGCCGACATTCAGGGGGCCGGCACGGCCGTGATCACCATCGAGGGGGTGCCCAAGCTTCACCCGGCGGAAACCCGTATCATTCCCGACCGCATCGAGGCCGGGACCTTCATGGTGGCGGCGGCGCTTACCGGCGGGGACATCGAGGTGGTCAATTGCGACCCGGAGCATCTGGGCGCCGTGTTCCACAAACTGCGCCAAGCGGGCGCCCAAGTCCGGGTGGGGGACGGAGCGGTGCGCGTCCTGGGGCCGGAAACCCTCCACAGCGTCGATATCAAAACGACCCCCTACCCAGGGTTTCCCACCGACATGCAGGCGCAGTTCATGGTGCTGATGTCGGTCGCCGGCGGGCTGAGTGTCATCTCTGAAACCATTTTCGAAAACCGTTTTATCCATGTCAGCGAGCTGCGGCGGTTGGGGGCCGATGTGATGGTCAGCGGCAACACCGCCATGGTGAGGGGGGTGTCGCACTTGTCCGGGGCACCCGTAATGGCGACCGATCTGCGGGCGAGCGCTTCCCTGGTGCTGGCCGGTCTGGTGGCCCGCGGGGTTACCGAGGTGCGTCGGGTCTATCATCTGGACAGGGGCTATGAGGCGATCGAAAAGAAGTTCGCCCAGCTCGGCGCGGTGATCAGGCGGGAAAAGGAGTAGGCGACAGCACCTTGTCTCCAATGGCATACAAGCTGCAGAAACCGGGTGCTGTGCGCCGAAGCCCGGCCTGATCGCAGCTTGTTTTTTTAACGGCCCTTTCGGAGCTGTCGGCAAAGTGCGGCTCAAGATGATGCCCAGGATCCACGGCGGCCGGCATGGGCCCGGCGGCCCGGGGCGTTTGCGCCGAAACCGATGGGGGGCGAGCAACGGGTGGCCGGGGCCTGCAATACTGGATCAAAAGATGCGGCCTGCGGATCGGCCCCGGAAAAGGCGGCAGGGTCGGCAGTCGCCTTGCGTCCTGTGATTCCGGCGCTGCTTGGGCTGATAGCGGGGGTATGGGTGGGCGAACGCAGCCCCCACTGGGCGGCCTGGGCCTGGTGGGCGCTGGGGGCCGCCGCAGTTTTCGGGGCTTTCCGCGCGGCCCGCAGAAATCCCAGTACCGCGGCGCTGCCCCTTTTTTTTGCGGCCCTTGGCTATCTTCTGATCCAACCCTGGGTAACCTCCGAACTTCCCCCTCACCATGTGAGCCGCTTTGCCGGCCCTGTCACCTGGCAGGTCACCGGCGTTATCGATGCGGCGCCCATCATCGGAGCCCACCGCCTGAAGTTCGTCCTGCGGGCGGAGTCGCTGGCGGATTCAGGCAGCCCTGTCGCGGTTAGCGGCAAAATCCAGGTGACGGTGGTCGGTGCCGCCGCCGGATTGGCGGCCGGAGACCGGGTGATGCTGCCAAGCCGCCTCAGCCCCTTCCGGAATTTCAATAACCCCGGTGGTTTTGACTATCGACGCTATATGGCCTTTGAGGGGGTGCGGGTTCGGGCCTTCTGTTCCGGCAAGGAGGTGGTGGTCCTGGCGCGGTCACCGCTGTCCGGTTTCAAGGACCGGGTCAACCGTTCACGTGATGGGGTTGCCGCCGCCATCGACGGGTCGGGTGACCCACTCGCCCGGGCGGTTCTGAAAGCCCTCGTGATCGGCCGCCGGGAAGGAATCACGCCGGAGGTCAGAGACGCCTTTAACCGAGTGGGGATTGGCCATCTGCTGGCCATATCCGGGCTCCATATCGGCATTGTCGCCACGGTGTTCTTCAGGTCTTTCAGCTGGCTGCTGGCCCGTATCGAAGTGCTGTTGTGGAATGCCTGGACCCGCAAAGGCGCAGCCCTGCTCTCCCTGGTTGCGGTTGTGGGATATGGTCTGCTGGCGGGAATGTCGCCCTCAACCCAGCGGGCCGTAGTTATGGTGGCGGTTTTTCTCTCCGCATTTGTGGTCGAACGGGAGCCGGATCTTTTCAACACCCTGGCGCTGGCCGCCCTGATGATTTTAATCGTGCATCCGCCGGCGCTCTTTGCAATTTCGTTTCAACTGTCCTTTGCAGCCGTCTTCTGGATCCTGTTCGGGTTGCGGTGGATTCCGGCCGGAAGCCGCGCGGCACCGGCGGCGGGCGCAGACCCCAGATGGTGGGCTGGCGTGCGACGCGTTGGGGTCTTTTTTTGGGTTTCGCTTCTGGCTTTTCTCGGCTCCCTCCCGCTTGTGATGGTCTATTTCAACCAGGTGTCGTTGGTGGGGCTGGCGGCCAACTTCCTGTTTGTGCCGCTGATCGGGTTTGTGGTGGTGCCCCTGGGGGTGGTGGGCGCGGGACTGCTGGCATTCAGCCCGTTTCTGGCCGAGCAGGTTTTTCGGATTGCCACTGTGCTCTTGGCCTGGGGGCTGGCCGGGGTTGAATCGATCGCCCGCTGGCCGTGGGCCGCGGTGAAAACCGTTACCCCGTCGATCCTTGAGGTGATCTGTTTTTATGCCGCCCTCTGGGGGGCGCTTCACTGGTTGCGGCCGCCGCAGGCGGCCTCCCCGGAAGGGGCGCCAGCCGCAATCGGCGGCGGGCGGCGCAGAAGTTTTGTCGCGCTGCTGGTGTTGGCGGCTGCCCTGCTGACGGCTGCGGGTGACATCGGCTACTGGGTCTACCAGCGTTTTGGGCGCTCGGACTTGCGGGTCACCGTTCTGGATGTCCAACAGGGCAGTTGCGCCCTGGTGGAGTTCCCCGGCGGGGAGTGTATGCTGATTGACGGGGGCGGTTTTCCGGACAACACTCGTTTTGACATAGGCGAGCGGGTGGTGGCGCCCTTCCTCTGGCGCAGGAAAATCCGAACGCTGGACACGCTGGTGCTCTCTCACCCGGACAGCGACCACTTAAACGGCCTGCTGTACGTTGCCCGGCATTTTAACATCAAACGGGTCTGGAGCAACCAGGAGGCGGGGGAAAACAGCGGCTACCGCGTCTTTCAGGAGATTCTGGCCCAGCGCGCCATCCCGCAACCGGACTTCAAGTCCCTCGACCGAAACTGTCGGATCGGTGGTGTGGCAGTGGAGGTGCTCTACCCGCCGACGGATTTTTTGGAAAAATTGGAAGGTGACGGCTGGCGCAACACCAACAATAATTCGCTGGTATTGCGGCTGCGGCTGGGTGCGCATGTCTTTCTTTTTCCCGGTGACATCATGGCGCCTGCCGAGGCGGAGCTGGTGCAGAGCGTTCGCCCGACGGCCGGCGCCGTGACCCTTGTGGCACCGCACCATGGCAGCCGGACTTCCAGCACACCGGCTTTTTTAAACTGGTCACAGCCGAACACCATTGTCATCTCCTCGCGCGGCGGCGCCCGCGGGCAGCAACCCCATCCAAGCGTGTTGGCGCGCTACCGGGCGCTGAACGTCCCGGTTTACACCACGTTTACGCATGGGGCGGTCGCTTTCGAGACCGACGGCCGCGGGCTTCGGGTGCACCCCTTTCTCAAGGACGGACCCATCTGCAACACCGAATGGAACCAATTTTGATTGCGACCTACGTCCAAGCCCCTGGGTTGGGCTGCATTTCGAAATCGCTGCGGCGTACGATAAGTACTTCACACTCCTCGAGATTTGCGCGCCATTACTTGGCGCTTTTTTCGAAACCGTCTGATTTGGGACTTTCATCGGTTCATCAATTTTGACTTGCGGTTTAACAAAGTCTTGACTACTTTATTCTTTCCGCCGCCTCGAACGGGTCACCCTTTCCACGAAAAGGAGGTGCCGTCATGCAACTTAGCACGACCGCC
>JAABRJ010000116.1 GCA_011390985.1 Desulfobacteraceae bacterium | reverse complement strand
ACTGTGATATCCCGGTTCAGTTGAACCACTTGCCGGCAGGGGTTCCGGGCCTGGAGCGGCCCCCAAGCGGCGGGGTTCAGGGCACCAACGATTTTCGTAAACTGGGTTATGGCGGCCCTTGTCCGCCCGGGGGGACCCATCGCTACTTTTTCAACCTCTATGCCCTCGACAGCGTTCTGGGGCTTGCGCCGGGGGCCACCAAAAAACAGCTGTTGAAGGCCATGGCGGGTCATGTGCTCGAACACGCCGAACTGATGGGGCGCTACAAACGCTGACAGGCGGTGGGCGTCGTTTGGCAGGTGTGATTATAGGGGAATCCTCCAGGTAAATTAGGATTTCCCCTATAGACATGTTTTGCGCCGTGTGTGAAAAATCAGACCACTAACATATCTTCATTAGGGAAATCTAGTCCGATCCATATGACCGGCCCCCATGCGGGTTTCGGCACCAGCCTCCAAAATTTGCTATACATCAACTGATCCACTCCATGACCGGGCTTGTCCAGGGTCCGGCAGGCCGTCGCTCTTGCGGCAGTCTGCGTCCCGAAACCCCTCGCCGGCCCTCGCCATTTTGGCGACGGGAGATTTACAGTCTGTGCCCAGGCCCCATGGTGGTGTTGGAAACAAAAGGAGGTGATGAAATCTACCGCGAACGACCTTGTCCGGCGGGTCCGAGAACACCTGCCGGGGGAACACGACCCATCAAAAGGAGGAGGATGTGATGAAGAAATGCTTCCTTTATCAGGTGCCGGGCAGCCAGTAATTCGTGGCAGCCGGTATCTATAAATAACCGTCTGCAACCGGCAGGCGGAGTTTCGCTCCTACTCCACCCCTTGAACTCCCGGCGGCAGCGGGTATCGAAAACCGATGCTGCTGGGGTTCAAAATGCCGGCTGACTGCGCCACTTGCGCGGTTGGCCGGTTTTTTGCGAGCCCCCAGCGCCGATCTCCGGGGGGAACCGTCGTGGCGCAACGGTCGAAGACCGCGGCGGGTGGTTTAAGACTACAGCGGCAGTTGCCGATATGCCTCGGAGGATGCGCAAGAAATTCCTGATGATAGTCGTCCTATTGGCGGTTGCCCTGGTATCCAATTACCTGGGATTTTCCAGGGGCTTTGCAAAAGGCCTGCGGCACACCAACATCTGGTGGGTTGATCAGAAGAGCATCTATTTCGACACGCACGAGATCCTTCAGAAACGCCAACTCAAGAAACACGACTGCCTGTAGTCCCGTCCGTTTTCCGCGGCCTGCAAAGCGAAATGCCCCTGTCTCTCGGCGCGTTGACAGCGCGGAGGATGGGAGGATGAGACCCCGTCCCGGCGGCAAGGTTTTCCCATTTACCTTTCCGTAACAATTCGCTATGATTTTCATTCCAGCCGCTGAGCGTTCGGCTCTTGGTCTGGAGCCGAACGCCCCTCTCTTTCCCCTTTACGGTTTCAATATGCGATCAGCGAAACGGCTTACCATCCTTACGAGTTTCGTGGCACTGCTGCTGTTGGCGAATTTCAGCGTCTCGGCCTCAGCCGAGGACCAGGCGACAGCACCCTTAGATGAGCACCAGCGGCAGCGTGAACAAATCGCCGAAGACAGCTTGCGCCGCCTGCAATTTGCCATCAAAAAAGACGGCTTTTACAGCGCCCGGGTGGCCCTCAACATCTGGCGCAGCACGGCCCTGGACGCCGGTAATTTTGACCTTGCGCAATACGAAGTCTTTAAAACCCAGATTTACGAGATCTCCATGCGCGAGAACCTCAAGTGGTTCAATCTGTTTGTGGAACAGAAAAATTTCGACGATGCCAGGGTCTGCCTTGAACTGTGGCGGATGCACGCCCGGGAGATCGGCACCTTCGATCTTCAGGAATACGATGCGCTCAAAGCCCGGCTTAAATAATCTTTCGTAAAACCGCGGCCCCTGTCCGACGCCGGTTCGGCGCGGCCGCGTTTCGCAAAGAGGCCCTGGCGAAAGGCATTTTCCCTTGCAAACCTGCGGGTTAGGAATTGCAAAAGCCGGCCTGATGTGCTACTGAACCATCCTTGTAAAGATAACCTTAGTGGCCGCAAGGGAGAGGGGTGATGACAGAGATATGCTTCAGTTCCTGGGGGGGGGAGGTTGTTGATAATCGCGGAAAAGCGCTCCAGAACTATGCACCGCTGGAAAACGTGGCGCTTCCGGAGCACTTCAAGCAGGACGAACAGATCAAGGCCCTGATGGGATGGTACGGCATTGTCCTGCGCTCGGAAACCGTCAATGTGGTCGACCTGAGCCGATCATACATGGAAGCGGTTCGCAGAGCCTCCTGCGGCAAATGCACCCCCTGCCGGCTGGGTACCGCGCTGATGGCCGATATCCTGGCGCGCATATGCGGCGGAGAAGGCCGGCCGCTGGATCTCGAAACGTTGGAAAGTCTGGCGAAGCTGGTCAGCGAGGCGTCCAAGTGCCATATCGGCCAGGCCGGCCCCCGGCCGATTTTGCATGCGCTGGCCTATTTCCGGGAAGCGTTCCAGGCGGCTGTTGCCGAAGCCCAGACGATTCCGGCAGGGACATACCACTCCCGGGTTACCGCGCCCTGCATGGACGCCTGCCCGATTCACCTGGATATTCCCACCTATATTGAGTGTATCAAGGAGGGCAAGTTCCAGGAATCCCTCGATGTCATCCGCGAACGCCTGCCGATTCCAGGGGTCGTCGGTCGGGTCTGCGTACGCCCGTGCGAGTCCCATTGCCGGCGGGCGCTGCTGGACGAACCGATTTCGATCAAGTATCTCAAGCGCTTCGTGGCCGACCAGGAGTTGGACAAACACCACTCGCCCTCCTTTCGGGTGCAGCCGTCCACCAAGACCGGCCGGGTGGCGATTGTGGGCGCCGGTCCGGCCGGGGCCACCTGTGCCTATCATCTGGCGCGCAAAGGCCACCAGGTGACCGTTTATGAACAGCTCGGTGAGCCGGGCGGTATGGCCGCGGTGGGTATTCCGGATTATCGTCTGCCGCGGCAGATCTTGCGCAACGAGGTCTCGGAAATCCAAAAGCTGGGCGTGACCATTCACTACAACACCCCCGTGGGGCAGACCATCACGCTCTCGGATCTCGAGGCCGAAAACGACGCGGTTTTTGTCGGTGTCGGCGCCCAGGGAAGCTCCAACATGCGGGTGGAGGGTGAAGACAAGGGGTACAAGGGGTTTATCCCCGGCGTCGAGTACCTGCGGGCCATCAACGATGGCCAGGACCCATACCCCGAAGGCCAGAAGGTGGTGGTGGTCGGCGGCGGCAACGTGGCCATCGACTGTGTGCGCTGCTCTTTTCGGATCAATAAAAAGGATGTCAATCTCGTGTATCGCCGGACGCGCAAGGAGATGCCGGCCGAAGATGTCGAAATTCACGATGCCGAGGAGGAGGGCGTCAACTTCCATTTCCTGACCACCCCGGTGCGCGTGGTCGCCGAAAAAGGAAAAGTCGTCGGGCTGGAGTGCATCCGCATGAAACTCGGGGAACCCGATGCCAGCGGCCGGCGTCGCCCGGTGCCGGTGGAAGGATCGGAATTCGTGATGCCGTGCGACATTGCGGTCCCGGCCATCGGCCAGCAGGTCAACCTGGCCCTGCTCGAAGGACTCTCCGACATCGAGGTGAGCAAATGGCACACCATCGTGGTCAACCAGGTCACCAAGCAGACCAGCCGTCCTAAAATCTTCTCCGCCGGCGATTGTGAAACCGGGCCCAACGCCCTGATCACCGCCTGCGCCGGCGCCCGCAAGGCCGCCATCAGCATCGACCGCTTGATCAACGGGCTTCCGCTGGACCCTGAAGAGGAGGACTGCTTCGATCAGCTCTTCAAAAAAATCAAGGTCTATGATGGTCAAGAAAACACCGGCTTGGTCGGCGGGTGCTCACGCTATCACCTGAAAATGCTGCCCCCGGAAAGCCGAAAATTTACATTTGAAGAGGTCGAGGAGGGCTACACCATTCCGCAGGCCATGGCGGAGGCCAATCGCTGCCTGCGGTGTTACAGCATCGTCACGATCGCGGTCTGATCGGCTGGGGCGCCCCGAGAAGTCAGGGGCCTTTGCCCAAAAGGAAAAAAATAAACGGCCGCGTTCACCCGCTGACGGGTGGCGCGGCCGTTTTGTATTTCACGGCCTGTGGCCGAAAATGACGCCACCGGTGGAGGCTCAGGCCTCGGGCGGGAGGGCGGCGGCGGTTTTGATCAGCTCCCGGAGATTCAGGTCGAGTTTAACGCCGAAGCCGTGCCGGTCTTTCCAGGCGATTTGGCCGGTAATGCGGATGGGGTCTTCGAAGCTGAAGAGTGAAAAAATAATGGTCACCGTCTCCCCCGGGGCGACGTTCTGCGGGGATTCGATGAACATCCCGTCAGCGCTGACGTTTTTGATGACCCCCTGGTATTCATGGTTTTGAACGAAAAAGCGGGACGGGTTGGCGCTGTTTTGGCGGGGGAAGCGCCGCTGGTCCTGCATTCGCCACTCGAGCAGCTTCAGCAGATCCCGGCAGTGCTCATCGGTCATGGCGTTGATCCGTTGGATCAGCCGCTCTCTTACGTCCGAGGCCTTCACGGGGGCCACTCCTTTCCGGGGGATGTGACGGGTTTTCTTGCGCCTGTTATCCCAAACCCGTCATGCGCCCGCCAGCCGGTGGCGACAAAAAGGGCCGCCCCCGCAAAAGAAGCGACCCCATAACCCATCTGCAACGCCGTGCCCCCAACCGGCGGGGCTCAGGCTGTCTGGCAAGCAAGCCGCAGGCCGGCATTTTCCCAGCCCCTTGGCCAGCGCCGCAGGAGCGATTAGTCGCGGGGATGACACTCCGCGCAGCTGGTGGGGCCGGTAGCCGCCAGCTTGTCTTCGACCGGTTTTCTGGACATTTCCAGTGCTAAATTGGCCTCTTTGATCTGTTTGTGGCAGCCGATGCAGGAGGCGTGGAAGGCGCGCTTGAAATAGCGGATCGCCATCTCTTCATCAATCCCGGCGTTGTCAGGCTTCATCGGGGTTTTGACAAGGTCGTGGCAGCCGGATGTCGAGCAGCTCTGGACAGCGCCGGTGCCTTCCCAGGTATGGTGGCAGGTCTTACAGTTGAAATCGAAGTGCAGTGAGTGGTTGAAGTCGACCGCGGCACGCTGCTGGTCGGCGCCGCCTGGCGGCTGCAGCGCGATAATGCCCATGGGAATGCACATTTGGCTCATGCTTTCAGGGCTTTGATCGGCGCCGACCCATGAGCTGCCATACGCTACCATGCCAATCAGACACAAAATCAGAAGGCCAACTCTGTACATTCTCGTCCCCCTTGAAGAAGTTAAGCTCATATTTTCGGCGGTCCTGTAGACCCCAAGCGCTGAATCGTGTCTCGATCTGGAAGCCTGAGTTAAGTGCGTCTCACCCTTCGAGATTCGCTTGACCAGGCTCCGGTATACATAGTTAGATCTCCTGATTTTGTCAAGAAGGAATAGCGGTGCGCAGGGGGACCGGGATCCGCGGCCGGTGATGCCGGGCGCGGGCGGGGCAGTTGACCCTGAAGTTATTTTAAGTTATTGTTTGATTTGAGGATTGCGTCATTGCGGCGGCCATGGCCTGCGGGCGGTGAAGACATGCTCAAAAAAATACTCACGCTTCGCCACAGTCTGATTGCCAAGCTGATTTTGACAGTCGGTTTGACTCTGCTGGTGTCGATCGCAACCTGGGCTTACTTTACCATCGATTACCAGAAAAACAAGGTCATGGCGGACGTGATCGCCAGTGCCGACCGCTTGACCACCACCATTCGTCTCGGCACCCACTATGCCATGATGCTCAACTCCCGGGACGACATCAACCAGATCATCACCAATATCGGCGGGCAGGAAGGGCTCGACGCCATCCGAATTTACAACAAAGCCGGCCAGATCAAGTTCTCCAACCGCAATTCCGAAGTGGACCACTTCACCAACATCCGGGATGAAGCCTGCCACATCTGCCATCGCACCGAACCGCCGCAGGAAAAATTAGGGCTCGCGGAACGAACCCGAATCGTCGCCCTTGCCGACGGCTATCGGCATTTGGGCATCATCAGTCCGATTTTCAATGAGCCCGGCTGTTCCACCGACCCCTGCCATGTGCACCCCGAGTCCAAAAAAGTGCTGGGTGCGCTTGACGTGGTGGTGTCCCTCAAGGAAACCGACCGGCAGGTGCTGCTGATCGAAAAGGGCATCATCGGGCTGGCCGGCGTGGTGTTCCTGCTGACGTCCACCGGTATTTTTCTGTTGGTGATGACCTTCGTCAACCAGCCGGTGCGCAAGCTCATCGCCGGCACACGGCGTATCGGGCATGGCGACTACCGGAGCCGTGTGGACATTCGCCAGGAGGATGAAATGGGGCAGCTGGCCAGGGCCATCAACCGGATGGGGGAAGAGATCGCCGCCAATCAGGAAGCCCTCAACCAGCAGCGCGATGAATACCAGAACCTTTTTGAGACCGTTCCCTGCCTGATCACCGTGCAGGACCGTGAATTTCGCCTGCTGCAGTATAACCGTGAGTTTGCCAACAAGTTTGCCCCCCGCCCGGGGGATTTCTGCTACAGGGCCTACAAGGGCCGGCGCCAAAAATGCGAGCATTGCCCGGTGGAAAAGACCTTTGCCGACGGTCAGTCCCACTCCGGCGAGGAAATGGGCTACAACAAGGATGGCACGGTGTCCCACTGGATCTACAAGACCACGCCGGTCCTGGACGACCGCGGCCAGATCGTCGCCGCCATGGAGATGAGTCTGGACATTACCCCGCGCAAGCTGCTGGCCGAAAAACTGGAAAAGTCCGAGCAGAAGTACCGGGCGATCTTCACCAATATCCCCAATCCGGTCTTCGTGCTGGACCTGGACACCCTCAACGTGCTGGACTGCAACCAGAGCGTCGAGCGGGTTTACGGCTTCACCCAGGCGGAAATTCTGCGCAAACCTTTTCTGGACATCTTCGCCGAGGAGGACAGGGACCATTACGCCTTTAAGCTCATGACCAGCGCGGCCATCAACCGCGTCAAGCACCGCAACCGCGCCGGGGAATGGCTTTACGTGGACATCCGGGTTTCCCCCTCCGAGTTTCAGGGCAGAAAGGTCCTGCTGGTGACCACCAGCGATATCACCAAACAGCTGCTGGCCGAACAGCAGCTGATTCAGGCCAGCAAGATGGCTACCCTCGGGGAGATGGCCACCGGTGTGGCCCACGAGCTCAACCAGCCGCTGTCGGTGATCAAAACCGCCAGTAGCTTCCTGAGGAAGAAGGTCAGCCGCCGGGAGCCGATTCAGGAAGAGATCCTCTATACCTTGACCAATGAAATCGACGGGCATGTGGACCGCGCCACCAAGATCATCAGCCACATGCGCGAGTTCGGCCGGCAGTCGGACATGACCCTCGCGCAGGTGCATCTCAACCAGGTGCTGGACAAGGCCTTCGAGTTTTTCAGCCAGCAGCTCAAGGTCCGGGGGATTGCCGTGGAGCGCGACTACCACCCAAACCTGCCCCTGGTGATGGCCGACGCGGATCGCCTGGAGCAGGTGTTCATCAACCTGCTGATCAACGCCCGGGATGCCATCGAGGACCACTGGCAGGCGACGGCGCTGCCACCCCCGGGTGCCAAGCGGATCGACCTCAAAACCTATCTGGCCGGCAATCGGGTGGTCGCGGAGGTCGCCGATTCAGGCGGCGGGATCCCCGAAGCGCTGCGCGACCGGATCTTCGAGCCGTTTTTCACCACCAAGGAGGTTGGCAAGGGAACCGGCTTGGGGCTTTCCATCAGCTATGGAATCGTCAAGGATTGTGGCGGCGACATCCAGGTCGTTTCAGCAGAAGGCCAAGGCGCGTGTTTCCGGTTGACCTTCCCGGTTGCCGGTGAGTCGTGATGGAAAACATCCTGATCGGTTTCAAGCAACTGGCCGGAATCCTGGACTGCCTGTCGCTGGGAAGCATTGTTCTTTCGCTCGATCGGCGCATCCTGGGCATCAACCGCTCGGCTGAGCAGCTCACCGACCGCAAGGCCGCCGATGTGGTCGGTAAATTCTGCTACGAGGTGTTCCGCGACTACCTTTGCGGTGGCACCTGCAAATACACGGACGGGCTGCAGACGCCGGGGGGCGGACCCGAAGTGTGCGCGGAAATTGAAATCACCGATCACACCAGCGACGAGCACAGCATCACCAAGATCGAGGCCCCGATCACCGGCCCGGATCAGACGCCGCTGGGCTGCATCCAGGTCTTTCAGGACCACACGGTCTTCAAGGCCCTGATCAGGCGGATCCGTTATGACGACCTGCGGCTCAAGATCATCCTGGACAACCTGGACATCGGGGTGCTGACCGTGGATCGCGGCGGGCACATCACCTTCTTCAACACCATGGCCGAGAGGATCACCGGCTACAGCCGTAAAAGCGTGCTGGGCACGCCGTGCAGCTCTGTTTTCGGCCGCGATCTGTGCCGCGAAATGCGCTCCATTCGTGCGGGCGGCGAGGGCGGCAGCGGGCCGTCGGGTCTGGAAACGCGGGTCATCACCCGCCAGGGTCAATCCCTGCCCGTGCGGGTCAATTGCATGGCCCTCAAAAACGAAAAAGGCATCACGGTCGGGGGCCTTTCGACCGTCACGGACCTTTCGCTCAAATACCAGTTCAACAGCGCCATCCAGGAGCGCTACACTTTCTTCGACATGGTGGGCAAAGATCCGGTGATGCAGAAAATTTTTGAGATTGTCCCGG
>JAABRJ010000115.1 GCA_011390985.1 Desulfobacteraceae bacterium | reverse complement strand
CCCGGGATCAGCAGTCATCCAGTTCATGCTTCAGGTCCCGGGTCATCAGGCGCTGAAGCGCCAAACGGGGGGATTCATCGTCATAGAGGATATGGTAGATTTCCTGCGAAATGGGCATCTCGACCCCCAGTTTGCGGGAAAGATTGTAGACCGACTTGGCCGTTTTAACCCCCTCGGCCACCATCCGCATTTCAGACAGGATTTGCGCCAGTTTCATCCCCTCCCCGATCTTTTTGCCGACGGTGTGGTTGCGCGACAGATCACCGGTGCAGGTCAGCAGCAGGTCCCCGACACCGGCCAGGCCGGTGAAGGTGCGCGGATTGGCCCCCAACCGCAGGCCCAGCCGACGCATCTCGGTGAGCCCGCGGGTGATCAGGGCCGCGCGGGTGTTCAGGCCCAGCCCCAGGCCGTCGATGATTCCGGCGGCAATCGCAATCACGTTCTTGACCGCGCCGCCCAGCTCGACACCGACCAAATCGCGGCTGGTGTAGACCCGGAAGAATGGGGTGGCAAACGCTGCCTGCACCAGCCGCGCGACCTCGTCGTCGCGGGCGGCCAAAGTCACCGCGGTCGGCACGTTGCGGGCCACCTCGCGGGCAAAGCTGGGGCCCGACAAAACCGCCAGGCGGGATTCCGGAATCATGGGCAGGGTTTCGCGCAGGATTCCCGACATGGTGAGGTGGGTGATGTTCTCGATGCCCTTGGAGGCCGACACCACCACCGGGGCCCCGGTGATGCTCGCCGCCATATCGCGGGTGACCGCGCGCATGACATGCGAGGGAACGACCACCAGCAGGAGGTCCTTTTCGGCCACGACCGCCCCCAGGTCATTGGAAGGCGTCAGGTTTTCGGAAAGGGTGACACCCGGCAGGAATACCTGGTTTTCGCGGTGGTTGAGGATCTGATCCCTGACCTCCGCCTCGAAGACCCACTGCTGCACCGGGTAACCTTTGCCGGCCAGCAGGTTGGCAAGCGCCGTGCCCCAGCTGCCGGCGCCGATCACAGCGATGCGGAGGCCGCCGCTATCTGACGTTGGCTTCATTCCTCTTCTTCCTTTTCGGCCAGTCTGGCGGTGCTGACGATGCGCTCATCGGGCTCCATTCCCATGAGGGTGACCCCCTGGGTATTGCGACTGATGACCGAGATGCCGTTGACGGGAATCCGGATGATCTTGCCGCGGTCGGTGATCAGCATCACGTCATCGTCTTCCTCCACCAGGTGGATGGCGACCACTAGGCCGTTGCGCTCGGTTGTTTTGATGGTGATGACCCCTTTGCCGCCCCGTTTTTGAACCGGGTATTCGTCAATCAGGGTCCGCTTGCCAAAGCCGTTTTCGGTGGCGGTAAACAGCGTCTGCCCGTGGCTGAGGACTTCCATGCTGACGATGCGGTCACCCGGCGAAAGCGTCATGCCCCGCACCCCGCGGGCAGTCCGACCGGTGGGGCGCACCTCGGATTCGAGAAAACGAATCGACTGGCCCATCGCGGAACCCAGGAAAACGTTGAGGGTGCCGTCGGTGATGCGGGCCGCGATCAGTTCGTCGCCTTCCATCAGGTCCACGGCGATGATCCCGCCGGCCCGCGGGCGGCTGAAAGCCATGAGGTCCGTCTTCTTGAGCACCCCGTTCTTGGTGGCCATCAGGACATGCAGCCCGGGCTCGAAAGCCGGGACCGCCAGAACGGTGGTGAGGTTCTCACCCTCTTCGAAATCCAGCAGGTTGACGATCGCCTTGCCCCGGCTCTGGCGGCCGGCCTGGGGCAGATCGTAGACCTTGCGCCAGTAAACCTTTCCGCGGTTGGTAAAAAAGAGCAGAAAGTGGTGGGTAGAGGCCACGAAGAGGTGCTCGACGAAATCCTCCTCCTTGGTCCCCATGGCGGTTTTGCCCCTGCCGCCGCGCCGCTGGCTCTGGTAGAGGCTCAACGGGTTGCGCTTGATATAGCCGCTGTTGGAGATGGTGACCACCATGTCCTCTTCGGCGATCATATCCTCGATGCTGATATCCGGGGCGGCTTCAACGATTTCGGTGCGGCGAGCGTCGCCGAACTCGGCCTTGATCTCCCGCAGTTCTTCCTGGATGATGTCCAGCACGAGGCGCTCGCTGGCAAGAATTTCGCGGAAGCGGGCGATGTCCCTGAGCACGGTTTCATACTCCTCGATGATTTTATCGCGCTCCAGCCCGGTCAGCCGCTGCAGGCGCATGTCCAAAATGGCCTGCGCCTGGATGTCGGTCAAGGTGAAAGCCGCCATCAGGCGGGTCTTGGCCTCGACCGGGGAACTGGACTGACGGATCATGCTGACCACCGCGTCCAGATTGTCCAGGGCGGTCTTGAGACCTTCCAGGATGTGGGCCCGCGCTTCGGCTTTTTTCAGGTCGTAGCGGGTGCGCCGGATGATGATTTGCTTGCGGTGGTCGATGAAGTGGTCCAGGATTTCCCGCAGCGACAGCAGTTCCGGGCGGCCGTCGACCACGGCCAGAAAGATGATGCCGAAGCTGTTGGACATCTGGGTGTGCTTGTAGAGCTGGTTGAGGATGGCCCCGCCCATGGCGTCGCGCTTGATCCCGATGGCAATCCGCAGGCCTTGACGGTCCGACTCGTCGCGCACGAAGCTGATACCCTCGATTTGCTTGTTCTTGACAAGTTCGGCGATCTTTTCAATCAGCCGGGCCTTGTTGACCTGGTAGGGCAGTTCGGTGACAATAACGCTTTCGCGCTGGGTTTTGTCGTCCTCTTCAACGTAAGCGCGCGCCCGCACCCGGATGATCCCCCGCCCGGTCTGGTAGGCCTCGCGGATCCCCTGGGTGCCGTAAATAATCCCCGCCGTGGGAAAATCCGGTCCGGGGATGAAGGCCATCAGCTCCTCTGAGGTGAGTTCGGGGGTATCGATCAGGGCGGTGATGGCATCGACGGCTTCGGTGATGTTGTGGGGCGGGATGTTGGTGGCCATGCCCACGGCGATCCCGGAGGACCCGTTGATCAGCAGCGAGGGTATTTTGGCCGGCATGACCGCCGGTTCGCTGAGGGACTCGTCGTAGTTGGGAACCCAATCGACGGTTTCCTTATCCAGATCGGCCAGCATCTGGTGCGCGAGGCGCGTCATGCGGATTTCGGTGTACCGCATGGCGGCCGCCGGGTCGCCGTCGATGGAGCCGAAGTTGCCCTGGCCGTCGACCATCGGGTAGCGCAGGGAAAAGTCCTGGGCCATCCGGACAATCGTGTCGTATACGGCCGAGTCACCATGGGGGTGGTACTTGCCGATGACGTCACCGACGATACGCGCCGATTTCTTGTAGGGTTTGTTCCAGTCGTTGTTGAGTTCGCTCATGGCGAAGAGCACCCGCCGGTGAACCGGCTTGAGCCCGTCGCGCACGTCGGGTAGGGCCCGACCGATGATGACGCTCATGGCATAATCGAGATAGGATTTGCGCATCTCCTTCTCGATGCTGATCTCAGGGTAAAATTCTGTCTGCATGTAGGTTCAGTCCTGACGGTTTCGGTCAGACGGCCTTTTCCGCATTTTGCCGGCAGGGGCTAAGCCGGGGCCGCCCCGGCGGGGCCGACCACCGCACAAAACAGGCGCGGTCAAGTGGGTACATCGGGTGCGGTCGTCTGTAAGTGATTGAACGACAGCCTTGTTGAGCGGTTGTCGAAACTGCCGCCGTTTAGAGTTCTTTGCCGCTGGGTGCGATCAGGGCCTGGTAGTTGACCCGGTATATTTCCGTCAGGGTCAGAAAAGCCGTCACCACCAGGGGGCCGTATATGATGCCTAAAATGCCGAAGAGTTGCATCCCCCCCAGAATGGCGAGGAACACCATCAGGGTGTGCATCTGCACCCGCGAGCCGACCAGTTTGGGTTTGAAGAAATACTCGATGCCGCAGGAAACCGCCACGTAAAAAACCAGAAAAAAAATGCCCGCTGCTATCCGGCCCTTCATCAGCAGGAAGACCGCGGTCGGCACCAAGACAACCCCGATCCCGACGATCGGCAGAAAGGCCAGGATGGCCATGATCACCCCCCACAGAATGGGCGAACTCAACCCGTAGAGGGCAAACAGGGCGCCGCCGAGGACGCCCTGGATCAACCCGCAGATCCCGTTGCCGATCAGAATGGCCCCCGCCATGTCGCGGAATTTCTGCACCAGCATTTGGTCCTGGCGCTGCGGCAGCGGGGAGAGGTCCTCGATAAATGCCACCAGCCGCTCGCCGTCAATCAGCAGAAAAAAGCTGACCAGCAGCATCATGAAAAAATTGAACAGAAAACTGAGCGTATTGGCGGCGATCGCATTGGCCTGTTTGTAGAGAAACAGGCCGACTTCCTTGGCAAGCTCCGTCAAAGCGGCGTTGAGGGTATCGCCGGTCACCTGGAAATTGAAAGGGGCCAGGAAAGCATTGACCCGCTCCAACAGCAGGCTGCCTTCCAGCAGTTGACGGATTTCGCCGACCAGCACGGCGCTGAGGGCCTCGCGATAAAGATCATTGGCCTCTTTGGCCAGCACCCCCACCAGAAAAATAATCGGGATGAACAGGATGAAAAAAATCACCATGCAGGTGAACAGAGAGGCCAGGCGGGGGGAAATCCCGCGAAGCCGATTCAAAAACCAGTACAGCGGATGAAAGGCGCTGCTCACCACGGCGGCCAGAATGATAATCGCTATGAACGGCCGCATCAACCAGCCCAGCAGCAGGATGGAGACCACGAACAGGATCAGGAAAAACCACAGGATCGGGTAGCGCAAACGGCTGTTGTCCATCTGACTGCTCTTTGCCAGCGGCCGCTTCGGTTTGGAACCGCGAAGGGCGCCGGCGCCCCGCCAGCCCGCAATGAAAACGGCGAAACGGGCAGAGCAATTTAAACACCCCGCGCCGCCGCAGGAAATCATTCCCGGCGGCGGCGCGGCAAAAGTCGATAAAGGGGTTTTGAGGGTTCAGTGCCCAGGGCCGCGGCGGTAATTTGTGGACAAACCGAAGGCCGGCGCAATCACAATGCGCCAATATTTTTGCCGCACCCCTTACCGGAAAGGGTGTTTATCTGCTGACCAGCGCACCGGCGACGAGCAGCAGAAGCACCTGGTAGATCACCACCGGTTTGAGATCGCCGAAGAGGGCATAAACGATCCCGCCGCCGACGATCACAGGAACCCCGAAAACCACTAAAATTCCCAACCTTCTTGGAATATCCATTATCGCTTGACTCCTTTGGGCTGCTGAAAGTCCTCTTTTGCCTTCGGAGGCGCGCCAGGCGCCTCCGAAGCTTGCCACATATAGCAATAAGAGCCTATAAAGTAAAGGAAAAAGGCCGCTTAACGTCACCTTTCAATAACCATCGCCATGCCCATACCGCCGCCGATGCACATGGTGATCAGGGCGCTGTTTTTCCCGGTGCGCTTGAGGTGGTTCATGGCCGTGACCATCTGACGGGCGCCGGTGCACCCGATGGGGTGTCCCAGGGAGATTCCGCTGCCAAGTTGGTTGGGGAAGTCCGTCGGGATGCCAAGCTCCCGCATGCAGCCGATGGCCTGGGCGGCAAACGCCTCGTTCAGCTCGATCATGCCCAAGTCCCCTATAGTCATGCCGGATTTTTTCAAAACCTTGCGCACCGCCGGGACCACCCCGAGCCCCATGTAGGCCGGGTCCACCCCGCCGGCGGCATAGGCCTTGATCCGCGCAATCGGCTCTAGTCCCAGCTCCGCAGCCTTCCCGGCGCTCATCAGAACCACCGCCGCCGCCGCATCATTGATGCCGGAGGCGTTGCCGGCGGTCACGCTGCCGTCGGATTTGAAAGCCGGCCGCAGTTTGGCCATTTTTTCGAGGCTGGTGTCCATGGGCCGTTCATCGGTATCAAAAACGATATCCCCCTTGCGGCTCTTGATCATCACCGGATCGATTTCCTGAGCAAAAATGCCATCAGTGATGGCCTTGCG
>JAABRJ010000114.1 GCA_011390985.1 Desulfobacteraceae bacterium | reverse complement strand
AGAACGTAAAAAGTACGGGCAGCGGGGCGCACGCGCACGCTTCCAGTTCTCCAAGCGCTGATACCACAGGCTATTTTCGACGATTACGGGGGGAGCGTTTGGCTCCCCCTTTTGTCGCTGGTCCCGGCTTTCCCCCCGCTTGAGTCCCCCGTCGACACGCACCGCGGTCATGACCGCCCCGCACGCTTTTCCCGGCCTACACCCGCCCCGCGTCTTTCAGTGTCTGATAAGCGCTCTGAATGGTCTTGAATTTTTCTTCGGCCACTTCCCGAAACTCCTCCCCGAGGTGCTGCAGCTTGTCCGGATGGTAGCGGTTCACCAGGCGCCGGTAGGCGGCCTTGATGTCCTCGGCCGATGCGCCGGGCCTCACCCCCAACACCGCAAAGGGATCGGCGGGGCCTGACGGCTGCTCCGCAGCCCCGCGGGCGGAATCCGACTGCTGCCGGCCGGAGTGCTGATCGGTCTCGGTCTGGTCGCCGCCGGGGCCGGCAGCGGTCCGAGGGGTGGGCCTGCTCTTGATCAGGTAGCGCCACAGGAGCCACAGGAGCCACAGGATCAAAAGATCGTCGAGCCAGCCCCACCCAACAAAAAAATCCGAAAAAAGATCAAAGGGCCAGAGAAAGTAAATCATCCCCAGAAGGATGAGCAAAATTCGCATCAGGGTGCTCCGGTGGACCGCAATTGCCCCGGCCGTGTGCTTGATTCCGGGAAGAAAGCTCAGTATAGAGAGGATTCCGGGCAGCGTCAACCCGCAACCGGTGCTGACAAGAGAGGCCCCAGGAGCGAACATGAAGGCTGAAATTCTTGCTACCGGTGAGGAGATCCGCACGGGTGCCGTCATCGACAGCAATTCCGCCCATATTGCGCGGGCGCTGGAGCAGGAGGGGCTGACGGTGGTTCGTCACCTCTGCGTGGGGGACGATCTGGCCCTGCTGGCGGCGACGCTGTCGGAGATCGGCGCCCGCGCCGAGGTGGCCGTCGTTACCGGCGGGCTGGGGCCGACCACCGATGATCTCAGCGCGGCGGCGGCCGCCCGTGCGGCCGGCGTGGCGACGGCCCTCGACCCGGAGGCCCTGGCGGCGGTGCAACGCTTTCTCTGCGCCCTAAACATCCCCTTGAGCCCCTCCCAGCAGAAACAGGCGCTGCTGCCCGAAGGGGCCGGCTGGCTTCCCAATCCGGTCGGCAGCGCCCCGGGGTTCCAGCTGGCCATCGGCCGCTGCCGGTTTTTCTTCCTGCCGGGGGTTCCCCGCGAAATGCGCCGCATGCTGGCCGATCAGGTGCTGCCCCGCGTGCGCGCCCTGCTGCCTGCGACCCGTGAGCGTCATCTGACCCGCACCTTCTCCGCCTTTGGCGACACCGAAGCGGCCATCGGGGACCGCCTGGCGCATTTGCCCGAAAAATTCCCGGGGGTCCGGCTGGGCCTGCGGGCCCACTTTCCTGAAATTCAGGTCAAGCTCTACCTCGGTGGCAGCGCTGCGGCGGGTCTCGACCAACGGCTGGCGGCGGCTGCCAGTTGGGTGCGGCAGCGATTGGGGCCGGTCGTTTTTTCCGAGGCCGGGGAGGCGATGGAAACCGTCGTCGGGCGGCTCTTGCTGGCCCGCAAGGCCACCCTGGCGGTGGCCGAAAGCTGCACCGGCGGGCTCGTTTCCCACTGGTTGACCAACGTGCCCGGTAGTTCGGGCTATTTTCTTTTCGGGGGCGTCACCTATGCCAACAGCGCCAAAAGCGGGGTGCTGGGCGTCGGTTTGCAGACCCTGGCGCGCGTGGGCGCGGTCCATGAGGAAACCGTGCGGGAGATGGCCCGCGGGGCCCGGCGGGTGGCCGGCGCGACCTATGGGCTGGCCACCAGCGGAATTGCCGGGCCGGATGGCGGCACGCCTGAAAAACCGGTGGGTACGGTCTGCATCGGTCTGGCCGGGCCGCAGGGGGCGGATGCCTTTCGATTCCGATTTGACTCCGGCCGGCGGCTTGCCAACAAGACCCTCTTTGCCATGCGCGCACTGGATCTTCTGCGCCGTGAACTGCTGAAAGCCGCGGCCTGAATCCGGCCTACGGTGCGGTCAAGACCTGCCCCCACTCGATGGTTTCACGGTAAAGCGGCGGCAAGGCCTCCTCGGGGATGCCGACCCGCGCGCACAGGGCCGAAAGGTCTTGCCAGCCGCCGCGTTCGTAGGCGATGGCCAGGGTTAGAACCTCCCCCAACGGCCCGCCCTGCCCAAGGAGGGCCTTCTTTATGTTTTTGGCAAGGGGGAGTTTTTGCAGGATGCTTTCCATGGTGTCGTCCATGATGGCGTCGATCAGCGAAAAGAGACCCAGGGTAAACAACTCCCCGGCGCTGTCTTTCAGTTCCGCCTGGCTTCCCAGGCGTTCACAGAAGCGGGCACGGATGGCGGAGAGATTTGCCAGTTCCTGGGGTTTGCCCTTCGCCAGCTTGGACATGGCCATGAGGGAGATAAATCTGCGAATCCCGACTTCACCCAGGAGCAGGATGGCCTGTTTGATCTCGGTTATCTCCTGCAGGCGGCGGAAGTAGGCCGAGTTGATGTAGCGCAGGAGTTTGTAGGAAACGGTGATATCCCGCTTGATCTGGTCTTCGATCTGGTCAAAATCCAGTTCCTTGCCGTGGACGGCGGCCATCAGCCGCAGCAGGTGAATTTCGGGGGTTGAGAGGGTGCGGCCCTGGATAACCTCTGGCCGGGCGAAAAAGTAGCCCTGAAAAAACTGGAAGCCCATGTCGCGCCCGCGTTTGAACTCCTCGTAGGTTTCGACCTTTTCGGCCAGCATGCGTTTTTTGTCGCGGCTGAGAAGGTTGAAGTAGGCGCTGATGCGCTCCGGACTGGTGCTGCGGAAGTCGATCTTGACGATGTCGCAAAGCGCGATCAGGGGTTTGATTTCAGGCCGGTAGACAAAATCATCGAGGGCAATCGTAAATCCCTTCTGGGCGATTTCCTGGCAGGCGTCCACGACGTCCGGCTCGGGGCTGACGTCCTCGAGAATTTCCACGACGGTGATTTCCCGCGGAAATAGAAGCGGGATGCGGTTGACCAGGTGGTTGCGGGTGAAATTGACAAACGCTTTCTTTATGCCGGTGTAGGTGTAGATGTCGCTGGTCAGGAAGGTGTTGGAGAGCAGTTCAGAGGTGGCGGTATCGCCGCTGACATCGGTCGGAAAGGTCAGCGCGCCGTCCCGGAAAAGCAGCTCGTAACCGAAAATGTTCAGGTTTTTATCGAAAATCGGTTGGCGGGCGACATGTCCGTACATCGCGTGACCCTCTGTCGAACGGTGGCCAAAAGCTTTGGTAAGCACCAGAAATCTTTATTTAATGAAGGCGTCGGGTTTTGTCAAACAATAAAAAAAACGGGCCCGGCGTCGCGCGCCAGGTGATAGCCGGATGGCTGATCGACGGCAGCGGAGAGCCGGCCCGGCGCAACATGCGGCTGGAGATTCTCGATGGGCGCTTTGCAGCCGTTCACCCGCTCGGCGACGACGGTGCATCGGCCGGGGCGGCCGCTTCCGGCGATTTTGATTTTGCTGATTGTACGCTGATGCCCGCACTGGTGGACAGCCATGTCCACCTTTTCATGTCCGGCACGCCAGACCCGGCCGTCCGCCGGCAGCAGTTGACCGCCGGCTACGTCGAAATGCGGCCGGTGATTGCGCGCCACCTGGGGCAGCACCTTGCGGCCGGCGTCTTGGCCGTCCGGGACGGGGGCGACCGCCACGGCCATGCCCGGCGTTTCAAGGCCGAATGCCCGGCGGGCGCGCCGCGACCGGTGCAGCTGCGGGTGGCCGGCGTCGCCTGGCATGCCCACGGCCGATACGGCCGGCTGATCGCCCGTCCGCCGGCCAGCGGCGGCTCGCTGGGGGCGTCGCTGGAAGCCGCGCTGGAGATGGACAGTCAGGGCGGCGCCGGGCAGTCCGATCATGTCAAGATCGTCAATTCCGGGCTCAACAGCCTGGTTTGCTTCGGGCGCCAGACCCGGCCGCAGTTCAGCCTCGCGGAATTGCGCGAAGCCGTGCGGGTCGCCCACCGACGCGGGCTGACGGTCATGGTGCATGCCAACGGGGCGGAGCCGGTGGGGATGGCCCTGGCGGCCGGATGCGATTCCATCGAACACGGGTTTTTCATGGGTCCTGACAATCTGGCCAAAATGGCGGAAGGCGCCGCGGTGTGGGTGCCCACGGCAGTGACCATGCAAGCCTATGCCCGCACTCTGGATCCAGCTTCGCGCGAAGCCCGGGGGGCGCTGCAAAACCTGGAGCATCAGCTCGCGCAGCTGCAGACCGCCCGCGCCCTGGGGGTGAGGGTGGCGGTGGGTACGGATGCCGGCAGTCTGGGGGTCCACCACGGCCGTGCGCTGCACGAGGAAATGGCGCTTCTGATGACGGCCGGTTTCAGCGTCGAGGAGGCGGTGCGCTGCGCCACGGTCAACGGCGCCCGGCTGTTGGGCTTGCCGCACGCCGGGCGCATCGAACCGGGCGCACCGGCGACCTTTATCGCGGTCACGGGCAGCCCGCGGGAGCTTCCCGCGAGCCTGGGGCAGGTGGCGGCGCGCTTCAGCGACGGCGCCCGGCTCGATCCGTCAGAGGTCAAAAGCGCGGTCTGCACCCCGGGCTTCGGCCAAAGATAAACCCCCGTCTTGCCCCTTCCGTGGGCCGTCCGCCGCGTCACCGAACCCCAAACTGGCGCAGTCCAGGGTCTTTTTGTCCGCGAGCCGCGCCCTTCAGACCCTCGGCCCCGCTTGCGGTTTGGATTCGGTCTTTTTTCGGGCGACCCAGAAGCGCTGTTTGCGGATGATGCGCATCAGGGGGTCGATCAGGGGCCTGGGCCGGTGGCTCTTTTCGCGCAGGATTTCCTCCAGTGAAAGGTGGGGGTCTTTCTCGGGGTTGCGCAGGTAGCGCCGGATGGCCTCCAGCCGGTGGACGAGCTCCTGCTCCAGTTGGCTGCGAAGCGCTGTCTTGAGGTCCAGTATCCGCTGCTTGACGCTTTCATCGGGCTTTTTGCCCTGGTACTTGTTGATTTTGTAGTGAATGCGGATATCGATCAGTTCCAGCAGCTTTTCTTCATAGCCCGGCCCCAGCCAGACCACTTCCGGGACTAGGTCTCCGAAATTGTTGACCCCCAGGATGTCCTTGTCCTGCGACCAGTAGCTCATCAGAAAATCGGGTTCCAGGTCCTTGTAGTTCTGCAGCGGCATGTACATGCGCCGCAGGTGCAGCAGCACCTTTTCCGCTTTTTTCTTGTGTCCGCCGATGATCACGCTGCCGCCGACCTCGCCCTTCTTGATTCCCTTGGTCCAGGGGGCGCCGGTTATGCCAAAGTCGTTGTAAACCGGAATGTGCAGGAGGGCCGAGAGCGTATTGATCGCCAGGGCGTAGCCCGCCGACGGGCCGCCGACGTTGTAGGAGGCCGAAAGGAGCTGATGGTGAATGGTGTATTTGTCCAGGAACTCACCCAGCAGCTTGGGCAAGCTGATGGCCGGGGTAAGTTCCTGGAGGTAGTTTTTGACCATGGTCAGCGCTTCCTTGGCCGACTGCTGGGTCATCTGAACGGCCATGTCCAGTTCGGCCGCCGCGGCGGCCGAACTGGAGACCGCACCGGTGACCAGCACCTTTTCAGAGTCGATGCTGTAGGTCAGGCTGGTGGCGATGGGCAGCAGCATCCCGCTGACGTCGTTGGCCCCCACCCCGATGATGAAACCGATCTGGGGTTCCTGGCTGAGTTCCGCCTCGAGAAATTCATCCAGCTGGACCTTGCCTTTTCTGACCGGGCTTTGGGAAATTTCATGGCGTGCGGACTGGAGGTGCGAGGGCATCAACGGGTACCTCTCGGCCGCCTGGATCGACGCTAGCAGATTCAGGATCGCGGGGTAGTGCTGGAGAAACTTGAGGGGGTCGCCCTGAACTTTGGCGCGCAGACTTTGCGGGGCATCCAC
>JAABRJ010000113.1 GCA_011390985.1 Desulfobacteraceae bacterium | reverse complement strand
GGGCCGCATGGCACCCCACTCTGCCCCCCGCGCGTCTGCGCTTGTGACCGAATGCGCCTAGCCGGGGTTTTGCCCGCGGCCATCAGGGGGTGGCCAATCCTTCAAACGGTTTTCGCCACTCCTTGAAGTAGGTTAGCACCGGTGACAGGTCCGTGCTGCGGATGGGGCTGAGAATCAGATGGGTCATGGCGTGCACGCGGGATTCCTCGGCCAAGCGCTCTTCCGGGGAGGCATCGAAGTGCTGCAGAAAGGTGTTGAACCGGACAACGTGAACCAGCTCATGGGTGATGATGTATAGGATGAAAGGAAAAAGCGTGAGCCCCGGGGCCTTGCCGAGTGCCTTCAAAATGTTGTGGTCCTGCAGGCAGATTTTATAGAAATCATAAACCGCCGACCCCAGTTCTTTGCCCTCCCGCTTTCCTTCGTAGCGAATGATTTGGGCAAATGGTTCCGTCACGATCTCGCTGGAGTTTAGGGATGCCAGCGTCTTGACGTCATATTTGAGCCGCAGCCACTGATTGGTGGACATCTTGAAATGGTTGCTGACCAGCTCTTCGGCCACGGCAATCGCATTGTTGACAGTGCTGAGTTCTTCTGGGTTGAACATCACCGCTATTTGCCTGCAGGATCATGGGTTTCGATGGTGTGTTCCCCCTATTCACAGGTTGCCGAAAGGCTGCGCCTCTGACCGCGGTCTGCCGCCCGGCTGACAGGTGCCACACTGGCGGGTCCGCAGTCTTTCGCATATTATTCAGAACACCTTGATTTTGTGAAAAAAATAGCATATTATATTTTAAATTTCAAGCTGTATGGAAACACTACCCGCCGAGGAGACCCCCTTTCGCCCGCGGTCAGGGGGCGGCAGTCTGGGTTTGGCCTGGCGAAGTCCAAACCGGGGATTTGAACGGGTAGCGAGAAAAAAGAGTGGACAATCTTTTTGAGTTGGTGCTAAAAGCGGGGATACAAAAAATAACGAAGAATGGAGGTGATCTGTTGGGCAGCGTTATCAAGAAACGAAGAAAAAAGATGAGAAAACATAAGCATCGAAAGCTGTTGGCCCGCACGAGACATCAGAGAAGGAAGGGTAAGTAGCGTCGCCAGGCTTCTCTTTTGATACGCTTAAATAAAAAGCGCCGGCTGAGTTCTCAAGACCGGCGCTTTTTATGTTTTGTCTGGCTCTAAGGCTGCGCCTGGTAGCCCTTCAGGTACTTCAGGAATTCCGAATCCGTGGAGAGGATCAGGGAGCTTTTATCGCTCAGCGCGTCGTTATAGATTTCCAGCGTTTTGATGAAAGAGTAAAAGTCCGGGTCGGCATTGTAGGCCCTGGCATAAATTGCGGTGGCCTCGGCGTCCGCCGTACCTTTCAGCTCCTGGGCCTTTCGATAGGCTTCGGAGGTGATCTGTTTGAGGTCCCGCTCTTTTTCACCCAAAATCTTCTGGGCCTCCCCCTTGCCCTCGGAGCGGAACTTTTCCGCAATCTGCTGACGTTCGGCGATCATCCGATTGAAAACCGATTCTTGCACCTGTTCCACGTAATTGATCCGTTTGATTTTGACATCCACGAGCTCGATTCCGAACGCCGTAAGTTTGGGCTGGGCCTGTTTCAGGATCGCTTCGGTTATTTTCTGCCGACCGGTGGTGATCAGGTAGAGCGACGGCTTGGCCTGCTCATCCTCGCCGAAACCCGCACCCAGCTGCCGACTGCTGGCCCGGACGGTCTCGATCAGGCGGTTTTCGGTGATCAAGTTGCGCACCGCCGGGTCAATGATATCGTTCAATCGGAACTGGGCGCTGGTGACGTTGTTGACGGTTTGAAAGAACTTGACGGGGTCGACGATTCGCCAGCGGGCAAAGGTGTCGACCCAGAGGTAGGTTTTGTCGAGGGTCGGAATCTGGCCGGGGTCGCCATCCCACTGCAAGAGGTTCTTGGGAAAATAATTGGCGTTCTGCAGGAACGGGATTTTGAACTTGAGCCCCGGATCGGTTTTGGGCTCTCCGACGATCCGACCGAATTGGGTGATCACCACCTGTTCGGTTTCATCCACCACGTAAGCCGACGCAAAGCCCAGGAAGATCAGCGCCACGGCCAGGATTATTACAATTCCTTTTGATTTCATTTTACGACACCGCCTTCTTTGCCCAGGTTCAGGAGGGGCAGAACATTTTTTTGATCCGAATCAACGATGAAGGTTGCCCCAAACTTGGGGAAGACCTCTCTGATGGTTTCAAGGTAAAGCCGCCGCTTGGTGACATCCTTGGCCTTGGCGTACTCTGAGTACTGGGCGGTAAAGCGGGTGGCATCGCCCTCGGCCCGGTTGATGCGGTCCAGCGCATAGCCTTCCGCGGCGCGGATGGTCCGCTCGGCTTCACCCTTCGCAGTCGGAATGGCCTTGTTGTAGTCCTCCCGGGCGCGGTAGATCATCTGCTCTTTTTCCTGGGTGGCCTGGTTGACTTCGTTGAATGAGGGCTGCACCGGGCCGGGGACGTTGGTTCTCTGCAATTCGATCGTGACGATGTAGATACCGCTGTCAGCCTGGTCGAGTTCTTTTTGCAGAACGGCTTTGGCCTCCACGGCGATTTCGTCACGCTTCGAAATCACCTCGTCGATGCTTCGGTCCCCGACCACCAGGCGCATGGCGGCTTCGGCCATATCCTGCAGCAGTTGCTTCGGGTCTTTCACCTTGAAGAGGAAATTGTAGGGGTCCTTGACCCGGTATTGAACGATCCAGGGGACCACGGCGACGTTCAGATCGCCCGTCAGCATCAGGGAATCGGGGGTGTCTGCGGAAATCGCGCCGGGGAAACGGGAGGGGCTGGTTTGGGGGCTGGAGCGAAAACCGAATTCCGCGGTTTCCACCCGCGTGACGTTAACCTTGGTGACCCGCTCGATCCCGGTGGGCATTTTGAAGTTGAGCCCTGGTTGGGCGGTCCGGACGTAGCGGCCAAACCGCTGCACGATGCCCACCTCGTCCTGCTTGACCGTAAAAAACATGGAGGAGCCGAAGAAAATGGCAATCAGCGCCAGCACGATCAACGGGCCTCCCCGGAATTTCATGTTTTTTAGTTTCTGAAGAATTTCATCCACCTGGGGTGGTGTTCCGCCCCGCTGCTGTTGCTGCTGCTTCAACTTTTCCCAATCCCAACTCATCTTGATATTTCCTGTCGGTGTTATAAGGTAATTTTCCCTTGCCGTGTTGGAATCAATCGCCCATCTTTAAAAGGCGCATATGATATTTGAAGAATATGGTACCGGTCTTTGCAAGTCAAGCGAAAACGGGCATTCAGCAAGCATGTGGGGCGCAAAAGACCGCCAACCGTGGTGGCGGTGCCGGACGTCTCGACAGATCCTTTTCAAGGAGCCGCCGCGGGAGCAGCATCGCCTGTCGGTGAAGGGGTGGAAGTGAAAAACCGGCCAAAAAAACGGGACTTCGATCATCTCGGCAAGCTGCTGAATCAGGTGCTTGGGGCCTGTCGCAAAAATCCGGATATGGCGCTGCACCGCGTCTGGGATATCTGGGACGAGACCCTTGGCGCAGGGGTTTCACAGAATGCCCGGCCGACGGCTTTTAAAGGACGCCTTCTGGTGGTGAGCGTTTCCAGTTCCGCCTGGCTTCACCATCTTCGGTTTCAGAAAGCCGAGATGATCGCGCGGTTGAATGCCGCCCTGGAAGATGCACGGGTCGACGATATCAAGTTCAAGATCGGAGCCGTTGGTGACAGTCCGGACAACTGACCCCCTGACCTGCGATTCTTTTTTTGAGGGGCGTCTTGAGGTCCGGCAGCCCCGCGATGGTTACCGCTTCTCGATCGATGCGGTTCTGTTGGGAAATGCTGTCCGACCGCGGCCGGGTGACCGGGTCCTGGATCTGGGCACCGGCTGCGGCATCGTGCCGCTCATCCTGGTTTTCCGCTTTCCCGGTATTTCGGTCACGGGCCTCGAACTGCAGCCGGGGCTGGCCGAACTGGCCCGCCGTAACGTGGCGCTCAATGCCATGACCGCTGCCATTGAAATTCAGGAGGGCGATTTGCGGCAGATTCGCCTTGGCAGGGCAACGGCGCCCTTCGATGTCGTCGCCAGCAACCCGCCGTTCCGCAAGGCGCACGCCGGACGCGTCAACCCCGGCGCGCAGCGTGCGCTGGCGCGCCACGAAATTGCGGCGACGCTCTCCGACGTGGTTCGCTGCGCCGAGCGGATGCTGCGCAAGGGCGGGCGCTTCGTAACGGTTTACGCGGCGGAGCGTTTGACCGATATCTGCGGTGAAATGCGACTGGCGGGGCTGGAACCCAAACGGCTGCAGGTAATCCATTCGCGCCGGGCAGAGGCGGCCAAGCTGATTGTTCTGGAGGGCTGCAAAGGGGGGCGGCCGGGGCTGGAGATCGGACCGCCCCTTTTTGTTTACGCCGAGGATGGCGGCTACAGCGACGCCCTGGCGGCCATGTTGCGGCCCTGAAAAACCTGCGCAGGCGCTTCCCCCGGCAGTTCTTGCGGCGGCCGCTAACGTTCCGGCAGCAGGCTGTTGAGCACCTGCCCGGTTATGACTTTGGGGTAAAAAAAAGTGGACTTGTGGGGCATGACAAGCCCCTTTTCCGCGATTTGTTTGACCTGTGTCATGCGGGTGGGGTTGAGGATGAAGCCGGCCTCGCAGCTGCCTTCCACAACCGCCGCAAGCGCCTCCCGGGCGTCGCTGGAATAGCCGATGAGCGCCTTGTCGTCCAGATCCGCCTGGGCGAAGCCCAAAAGTTCGATCAAGACCACCCGGGTGAGGACGGTTACATCCAGCGCATTGAGTTCGGGAGCGTCCGCTTGCCCGGAATATTGCGCCATGACGCCGGGCTTTAAGGTCAGAAGAAGGAATTCGGCCCGGTTTTTGAGCAAGGCGCCGATACCGTTCTGTGCCGCTGCAGTCTCCAGTTCGTTCAGGAAAGTCGTCTGGACCGCCTCGAAATTTCCCCGGTCAAAGGGGAAAACCCGAACGTAAAAAAATTTCCGGGCGCGCTCGTCAAAAGTGGCGGCGGCCATCGGGCTGATGCGGGTCAGCAGGCGGTGTGTCGGCAGAATGATCAGCCCGGGATCCGCCATACTGGCGAGATACATCATAATAAAATTGGCGGGGTGCTCTGCAGTCAACCCGGGCAGGGTGGCGGCGGCCCAATCGCGGTATGCCAGGGCGGTCTCATAGCGGTGATGGCCGTCGGCGATAAAAATTGGCAGGGCCTGTATTTGCGCCGATATCAGCCCCTGCAGGGCCGGGTCGGTAATCCGCCACAGGCGGTGGCGATGCCCCCGGTCATCCCTGAAATCCATATCCGGCGGGACGTCGGCGATCGCTTTCTGAAGAAACGCCAACACGCTGCCCTGGTCGGGGTAAATTGAAAAGATGGGGCTGAAATTGGTGTGACAGGCCTTCATCAAACCCAGCCGCTCGGTTTTGATTGCGGAATAGGTTTGCTCGTGCGGCAGGACGATGCCCTTCTCAAAGGGTTCCAAGACAACGCGTGCGATCAGGCCCAGGCGGGTCCGTGTGCCGGCCACGAATGGGAATTCGACGCTGGTCAGGTAAAAGGCGGGCGCCGGATCCTGGCGCAGGATGCCGTCTGCCAGCCACCGGCGGTAGGTTGCGGCCGCCCGGGTGTGCGGGTTGTCTGCGGCCGTATCCCGCCCGCTTGATTTCCCCAAGATGAGGCGAATGACGTTATGGGGGTGTCGGTCGTAAAAAACCTGCTGCTCGTCGCCTGAGATGACATCGTAGGGCGGCGTCACCACCTGCGCCGGATCCCCCACCTTGTCAGTACTGTACACAATCCCCTTGAAGGGGCGAATAGTCGCCATCTGATAATCACCTTGGGCGTTCGGGTTAAAACCAGGCTTCAGATACTAGAAGGGCGGGTGTTGTTCAAGAAGAAAGTGACAATCGGCCATTGACAGTCAAATTCAAAA
>JAABRJ010000112.1 GCA_011390985.1 Desulfobacteraceae bacterium | reverse complement strand
TTCGGGTGGTTTCCGGCAGGCTCTCAGGCGACGGGAACCTTTACAACGCCACCAAGGAGTGCCGTGAACGCTACAACCAGCTGCTGACCATCGCCGGCAAAGAACAGAAACCCGTCAGCGAGGCAGGCCCCGGCACCATCGTGGCCTTTGCCAAACTCAAGGAAACCACCACCGGCGACACCCTTTGCGACGAAAGTGCCAAGATCCGGTTTGAATGCGTCAAATCGATGCCCACCCTGATTTCCTTTGCGCTGGTGCCCAAATCCAAGGGGGATGAAGACAAAATTTTCAGCTCGCTGACCAAGCTGCTCGAGGAAGACCCAGGCCTCAAGGTCGACCGCAATGCCGAGACCAGCGAGATCCTTCTCTCCGGTATGGGGCAGGTGCACATCGAAGCCACCATCGAAAAATTGAAACGCAAGTACAACGTAGAGGTACACCTCAACACCCCCAAGATACCATACCGCGAAACCATCAAGAAAAAGGTGCGGGTTCAGGGCCGGCATAAAAAGCAGACCGGCGGCCACGGCCAGTTCGGGGACTGCTGGATCCAGATGGAACCCCTGCCCCGGGGCGAAGGGTTGCAGTTCGTGGACGCCATTGTCGGCGGAGCGATTCCCAAAACCTACATCCCCGCGGTTGAAAAAGGTGTCCAGGAGTCCGCCCGCAGAGGGGTTCTGGCGGGTTTTCCGTGTGTTGATTTCAAGGTGACCTTGGACGACGGGTCCTTCCACGCGGTGGACTCCTCGGAAATGGCCTTCAAGATCGCCGGTTCGTTGGCCTTCAAGAAAGCCGCCGAGGATGCCAAGCCCGTTCTGCTGGAGCCCATCATGAGCGTCACCATCACGACGCCCGACGAGTTCATGGGGGATATCATGGGGGATCTCAATGGACGGCGCGGTCGGGTGCTGGGAATGGACAGTGAGGGCAAATACCAGGTCATCAAGGCGCAGGTTCCCATGGCGGAGTTTCTAACTTACGCCCCCGACCTGAATTCCATGACCGGCGGGCGGGGCCTGTATACCATGGAATTCTCGCACTACGATGAGATGCCCGCCCAGCTGGCGGAAAAGGTTATCGAGGCGGCCCTCAAGGAAAAGGAAAAGGGGTAACCCCCCACCCCCGTTGAAACCATAAACGGCCGCCGCCGGCGCGGCAAGTGACCCCGCCGGCGGCGGCCGTTTTGTCGACCCTCCTCCCCTGCCCCGCTTTCAGGGTGTCAGCCCCTGCGGAAAGCAGCAGCGCCCCGGCGCAAACCCTTCCCAGAACGCATCCCGCAGCGAATCAAACGGCACGCGCTGGGCCTGCCCCGTCGCGTCTCCGAACGCGCAGCCGGCGCGGTGGAAGCGGCGCGAGCGGGTATTGCCAAGATAGCACTGCCCTTTGCGCTCCGGCAGACTGCGCCAAATGCCGCGGCCGGCGCACAGCGCCTCCCGCTGACGCTCAAGCAGGCGTTGGCCGTAACGGTCGTTGGGGCTGCGGTAGAGACAGTAGGCAAAGCCCTCCCGCAGCAGGGCCTCGTTGACCATGGTCCCGTCCTCCAAAAAAACGTAGGCCAGTTGGCGGCCATAGCGGTCCTGCCGCTGACGATCGTAGTCGAGGCGCACTTTCTGATGCAGCACAAGGCGGGCATTGAACCTGCGGGCAGCTTGGGCGAAAGGCTCTGAAGGCCCGTGCGCATCGCCAATCTCCGGGGTGTTGATCCCGAGGTAGCGCACCCGCTCAGCATTTTCCAGTAGAATGGTATCCCCGTCGTTGACGTAGCGAACCCGCTCCCAACCGGCAACGGCGGCCGCAGCGGGGGCCAGCGCGAGGAGCAGCCCGCAGAGGAGGCCGAGGACCCTGCGTGAAAAGATCCGCAGAGGGTCAGGCGAGCAGGCCGGCATCCAGCTCACAGTGCGAAACGGCGCTGCGGTCGAGCATCTGAGGCAGGCTGCCGCGTTCGGCTGGCAAAAATCCGAGGCTCTTCTGCCAGACCTCGTCGTCTTCCATGCAGAAATAGATCAGAACGTCGGGCGCGGCCGCGCGGATAGCCCGGATCACCGACTGGTAGAGGCGAATCCGCAGCGGTTTGAAGTAGCGCATTTTGCCGTCCAACCCGGAAATAAATTCGCCATAGAGAATGCGCGAGTCGGGAAAACGCCGCTGCAAAATCGGTTTCAGATCCGGCATGAAGCGGAAAGTGCCGATGCTGATCCAGACAATGTTCTGGGGGGCGACATGCGAAAAAATGTCCGCAACCACGGCTTGGTAATCCGCTTCGCAGCCCTCATAAATCACCATGGGGTCGAAATGAAAGGCCAGGGGGTAGCCGTGCGCCTCCGCCTTGGCGGCCGCCTGCAGCCGGGCGCTGAGCGAGGTGGTGCGGCGTTCTTCGGTCGCGATCACCCGCGGTGTGTTGACCGACCAGGCGAGGATCGTTTTGCGGTTGTGCGGCAGCTGAAGTAGATCAAGGATGGCTGTGGTTTTGGTCTTCAGCTCCAAAACGGCGCGGTCCTGGCGGGCAAAGCGCGTGACCAGCGTTTGGCACAGGCCGGTCCAGGGCTCCCAGATCAGGCTGTCGGTAAACTCGCCGGTACCGATCCGGCTGATGGCGGGCTGCGCGAAAGTCTGAGCCAACTCCTGCAGCATATCGTCGTGGTTGAGAAAAAACTGCAGCAGGGGCGGATGAAAATAGGACTGCAGGATACAGTAGGAGCAGTCCATGACGCAAAAGGTGGCGACATGCAGAATTTGGTAGCCGCAACAGGTGTAGGACCGCGTACCGGGGCATTTGCGCACGAAAGCGCCCTTGTTGCGGGTCAGGAGCAGCACCTCTTTTGCGGCCTGGACCGGATCGGCGGCGGCGGCCACCTGTTCGAAAACCGGACGGCCGTCGGTCACCGGCTGGGCGGCAATCCCCAACCGGCGTTGGATGCGGTCGACCAGCGGATGATCGGCAACCGCCGCATCGACAAAGAGTTTGGAAATGGGCAAGGCGGAACCTTCAGGCCACCAGCAGATCGCAGACCAGCTCCTGGGCGAGGTCGATGTTGATTTTGCCCATGTTGAGCACCAGATCGTAGTGCTCGGGGCGATCGTAATCCACCGCCTTGAAGAGCCGCAGCAGTTTGCGTCGGCGGAGGTCCTCTTTGGTGACCGCTTTGCGGGCGGCATCCTCGGACAACTGATAGCGACGCATCATGAAGTTGATCCGATGGGCCAGATCGGCGATCAACAGCACATGATGCGTATCGGGGTAATCCTTGAGAATAAACTGCGCCCCCCGGCCGATGATTACTATGTTGTCGCGCTGGGCGATCTGGGGAACAATCTCGTAAAGCAGTTTGATGTAGGTCTTTTCGTCCATGTATTGCCGCTGGGTATCGAAAATATGGTCGATCAGGCGCGAGGGCACAAATCCGGCCATGAAATTGGACAAGGTACCGCCGCCGTCCTTGACCAGCGATTTGACCCAATCCTTGGATACCGCTGCCTTTTCGGCCACCTTTTCGATGATCTCCTCGTAGATGAAACCGTAGCTCAGTTTTTTGGCCAGCTGCTGGCCCAGGGTGATACCGCCGGCACCAAACTGCCGAGAGATGGTAATTACCGCCATTTTTTGACTCCTTTCACGGTAAGAACATGGAAAAGGCTTTATGGCCGATCACGGTTGAACAGGCTATCCAAGTCAGCATCGCTGGCTCCGAAAAACAGACACCCCGAAAGGAGTTACCGCAGGCGCGACCACAGGCAGCCGCATTCCAATCGGTAATTCAGGCGATCATAGTCAAAAAGGACCCGGCAGGTCAAGCCGGAATGCGCAGGGCGGACCCGGGTCCAATCCGCCGTGCCTTTAATTTGCACTGTTCATGTTTATTTTTTTTGGTATTCTTTGTTTTTACCTTCGCAGCAACCCAAGGTAAAAAGGCTCCCGGAAGGATTGCGATGCGGGGATGATGCCCAAAATCGGTTAGAAAGGAGCGCCGCCGCCGTGACCGACATGCTGGTCAAACTCTATGCCCTGCCCCCCCTAGCTCCCCTTGCGGCCTTACTGGCGCGCGATTCGGTGGTGATGCGCAGGCCCCTGGCTTGCGAAAAACATCTCGTAACAGCTTGGTTCGGGGGTCTCTTCGGCGTCGGCTGGGCCAGCGAATGCGAGACGGCCTTCAGCCGGCTGCCGGTGGCGTGTTTTATCGCCGCCCAGGAAGCTCGGATTGCCGGTGTCGCCTGTTATGACTGCACCTGCCGTAATTTTTTCGGCCCCATCGGGGTGGCCCCGACATGGCGCGGTCGTCAAATCGGGAGGGGCCTCCTGCTGGCCTGTCTGCACGCCATGGCGGCAGAGGGGTATGCGTACGCCATTATCGGTGGCGCCGGGCCGCTGGCCTTTTTTTCGCGCTCGGCCGGGGCGGTTGCCATCGAAGGCTCAACCCCGGGAATTTATCCGGACCGCGCAACGCCGCCCCTGACGGAAAAACTCGCGTAATAATGAAGGATCCGCTCATGCCGTTTATCAATCTGCCGGGACTGTCAGGCAAAGTCTACGTTCCTGAGTCTCCCCCCGCTCCCTGCAAAAAGCATCCCTGCGCGGACTGCTTCGCCTGCCAGGACTGCGCTGACAGCCGCTGTCGGGTCTGCCGCTGCTCTGCGGGACGTCCGGAAAGGGGACCGTTGCCGGACGCCCCTTTAGGCCCGACGCGCTGCGGTCAAGGGTCGCGGTAACAAAAAATCCCACAAGATCGCGCCCGATTTTGGCCCGTCTGCGGGGTCTTGAACCCGCTCCCATCGGCGCCGGCCACCTGTTTGGCATCAGGGCCGGGGCTGTGCCTGGTGGACAAATTACCCTCCACCCCGATCTTGTGCAGTTATTATTGCCTGGGTTTCTAAATGGTTGGCGCCGACCGTGCGGCATGCTATGAACAGCATGGGTTCGAGCGGTTTTTCCCCGATTCCGGTTTCAGACCCATTCCTTGCCCGCACCTTTTTGAACATCCGTCAGGTACAGCTCCATGGCCGATTTTCACATATCCGATCCTTTGCTGCGCCGCCTGCTTTACGCCCTTGGCATCATGGCGGTGATTGCTTTCGGTTTTTACACTTTCAGCCTCCTTCAAACCGTTTTGGCGGCCGCCATCGACGTGTTGGCCCCTTTTCTCACCGGCCTGCTGCTGGCCTACATCCTGGCTCCCGTGGTGGTTGCCCTTCAGACACGCCTCCGTCTGGGCCGGATTATGGGAACCCTGGTCCTTTTTTTGTTGATTGTCGCCACAGCGGGTTTGCTGCTGGGCGTACTGATTCCGGCAGTGGTGACAGAACTGATTGACCTGTTCAAGCTTTTGAAAGCGACCCTGCCCGACCAACTCAACCGGCTCTCCCAGAGAGCCCCCTTCCAAATCGATGATGCGCTAGTCAAATCGATCCAAGACTATATCCGTTCCATTGAAATCAGCTACGAGAAGCTTGCCGGCATGCTGCTTCCGGGGTTGAAAACGATGGCGACCGAAGGGTTTGAAACCGTTGGCAAGGCCACCATGGGATTTTTCAGTGGAATCGGCTCGGTGGTCGGGTTCTTTTCTTTTCTGATTTTTGTGGGCATCATCAACTTTTACCTCATCGTGGATTGGGAAAAGATCGGCCCCCTGATTCGCAAGATGGTTGCCCCTCATCGCCGGGAACGCTTTTTTGATATCCTCAACAAGATCGATGCGGCCATGGGTGGGTTTTTGCGGGGCCAACTGACCGTCTCGGCCATAGTGGGAACCATGTTTGCCATAGGCCTTTTTGGAGTGAGCCTGATGGGGTTTCCGGCCCTGCGCAACTACTGCATCCTGATCGGCACCGCCGCCGCCATCGGGGGATTCATCCCCTACCTGGGACCCATCATCGGGTTGACCCCGGCCGTGCTGATCCTTCTGCTGACCATGGGCGTCGACTGGAGCACCAAACTGCTGACGCTGGTGCTGCTGGTAGCTCTTTTCGCCCTGAT
>JAABRJ010000111.1 GCA_011390985.1 Desulfobacteraceae bacterium | reverse complement strand
GGACTCCCTGATCGCCTACGACTGGCCCGGAAACGTCCGGGAATTGAGAAACGTCATCGAGCGCGCCATTATCACCAGCAGCGGTCCCGCGCTTTTCATGCCCGAAACCCTTGAAGGCGTCTCAGCTCAAACGGCCCCCCGCGGCGAGCCGCCCCAATTCGCCTCGCTGGCCGCCGTGGAGCGGCGCCACATCTCCCGCGTGCTGCAAGCCACGGGCTGGCGCATCAGCGGCGAGGGAGGGGCTGCGGCAATCCTGGATCTGAACCCCTCCACCCTGCGCTACCGCATCAAGAAGCTGCAGATCCGCAGGCCCTGGAAAGGCTGAGCCGCCAGGGGCCGAATGGGTGTTTCGGCGGCTCAGGCCGACGGCCCCACTCGCCATATGTGGCGCGTCAATAGCCGCATATTTCGTCAATAGTTGCGCTTCCTCCAACAGCCCGCCATTTTCCGCCTGCCTTCATTTTGTTTTAAAGTTATATATTTACAAACACTTAATCGAAAAGTGTTTTTCCCCGTGGCACCTGGCATGCGTGCTGCTATTTTAACACAACGTCACGGCATGAGGCGTGTAATGCCTTCAGCGTCACCTGTTCGGCCCGCTTCGGATCCGCATCCGTTTCACGCGATACGTCTCTGACCCGTTGCCTGCCGGGGCTGTCAGCGATCAGCCCACTTCACCGTAATCAAGCAAGGACGGTTGCGCCACAGTCGTCAAATCGTTCAGAACAACCATTCGAGCCTTCCTCGAAATTTCTGCAGGAGGTGCTGCAATGACCTTTCTAAGACCGGATCAGACCTTTTACCCATCCCCGCGCATGGCCTGCAAAGCGCCGGCGGAGCGCCTGGGTTATGTGGCTACCCTGAACACGGGACGCAACAATCAACCGGACGCCCTCTGCGTGGTGGACCTGGACCCGGAGTCACCGCGCTACGGTCGGGTCGTCCATAAACTCGAGATGCCCTATGCGGGCGATGAACTGCACCATTTTGGCTGGAACGCCTGCAGTTCGGCCCTCTGCCCCTATGCCCCGCACCCCCATTTGGAGCGGCGCTACCTGATCGTCCCGGGTTTGCGCAGCTCACGGATCTACATCATCGACACCAAGCCCGATCCCTGGCGGCCGAGCATCGCCAAAATCATCGCGCCGGAAGATGTCCTGAAGCGCTCGGGCTACAGCCGACCCCACACCATCCACTGCGGCCCCGATGCCATCTACGTCAGCGCACTCGGCGCCAACAACGGCGGCGGCGGCCCCGGAGGGATCTTCATGCTCGATCATTTCAATTTCGACGTCCTCGGCCCCTGGGAAATCGACCGCGGGCCCCAACGGTTGGCCTATGACTTCTGGTGGCACATCACCGAGGACACGATGATCACCAGTGAGTGGGGGGTGCCCAGGCAATTTGAAAACGGCTTGGTGTTCGAGGATCTTTTGAACGGGCGTTACGGCCGCAACCTGCACTTCTGGGATCTGCGGCGGCGGCGGCACATCCAGACCATCAACCTGGGAGACGAGTATCAGCTCGTCTTCGAACTGCGACCCGCCCACGAGCCTACCAAGACCTACGGCTTTGCGGGGGTCGTGATCAGTCTCAAGAATCTCAGCAGCTCGATCTGGACCTGGTACCGCGAAAAAGGCCGCTGGGCCGCCCGCAAGGTCATTGAAATCCCTGCGGAGCCTGCGGATCCGGACAAGCTGCCACCGCCCCTGAAAGGGTTCGGGGCAGTTCCGCCGCTGGTCACCGACATCGACCTGTCCTTGGACGACCGCTATCTCTATGTGTCCTGCTGGGGCACCGGGGAGCTTCACCAATACGATGTCAGCGATCCTTTCAAGCCCCGGCTGACGGGCAAGGTTCAAATCGGCGGGATCACGCGCCGCGCAGGGCACCCCCTCAGCCAGGGGCCGCTGCTGGGAGGACCGCAGATGGTGGAAATCAGCCGGGACGGGCGCCGCGTCTACTTCACCAACTCGCTATACAGCAGTGTGGACGACCAGTTCTACCCCGACCGGCTGACCGGTTGGATGGTCAAGGTGGACGCCGCGGAAGGCGGCGGGATCGCCTTTGCCCCGAACTTTTTTGTGGACTTCGGAGAAACGCGCACCCACCAGGTGCGACTGGAGGGCGGAGATGCATCCACTGACTCATTCTGCTACCCATCTTGACCCCATGGCGGGCTGGGCCCTTATGATCGGGTTCGGGGCCTACCATGGCTTGAACCCCGGCATGGGCTGGCTCTTTGCGTTGGCCCTCGGGCTTCAACAGAAAAGCGAGCGGGCCATCTGGCGGTCCATGCTGCCGATAACGACCGGGCATGCCGTTTCCATCGTTCTGGTGGCCGGCCTTGTGCTGGCGGCCGGCCACTGGCTGCCCGTATCGCGTCTGCGCTACCTGACCGCCATGGTGCTGCTGGCCTTCGCGGTCTTTAAACTCTTCACCTACTACCGGCACCCCCGCTGGGTCGGGATGCGAGTCGGGATGCGGGATCTCTTCCTGTGGTCCTTTCTTATGGCGGCCGCGCACGGCGCCGGGTTGATGGTCGCCCCGACCCTGCTCGAGGTCGGTCATGCGGCCGCCGCTCAGACGGCCGTGCTTTCGGCAGGAACGGGGATGCTGCTGGCCGTTTTGCTGCACACCGCCGCCATGCTGGCCGTGATGCTGCTGGTGGCGCTTGTGGTCTACCGCAAACTCGGGTTGAAGATCCTGCGCAGCAGCTGGGTCAATTTCGACCTCATCTGGGCCGTGGCGCTGCTCATCGTGGGGGCGACGGCGCTCTACCACGCGGTGGCGATGGGAAGCGCCTGAGGTCCCCCGGTTGGAGCCTCCGAGATCGGGCTTTCCCAGTGGAGGGCTAAAATGTTCGTCAACACCCCAACCGAAAATAAATTGGCTGCGGCCGCGAAAGCCGATCGGACCCGGCTGCCTTTACGCGTCAGGGACGAGAATCAAGCCATCCGCGCCATTCTGCAGGGGACGGCGACCCACACCGGCGCGCGCTTTTTTGAATCCCTGGTCCAAAACCTGGCCCAGGCCCTGGGGACCTACAGCGCCTGGGTGGCCGAATACCTTGAAGCGACGCGCCAGCTGCGCGCTCTCGCCTTCTGGGTCAACGGCCGGCTCGCGGAGCGTTTTCTCGTCGATATCGACGGGACCCCGTGTGCGGCTGTCATCGAAAGCACGGAGCTGGTACATTTCCCCGAAAACGTGCTCGACCTGTATCCCCGCAATTCCATTCTGCACGATTTCAAAGCCGTCAGCTATATGGGCGCGCCGCTGCTGGACGGCAAGCGCGGCGTGCTGGGAAACCTCGCCGTATTGGACCGCCGCCCCATGCCCCGTGAGCACAACGCGCTTGCCATCTTCCAGGTTTTCGCCAACAGGGCCTCGGCCGAATTGCAGCGTGTCAGGGCTGAACGGGCGCTCAGAAAGAGCGAACAGAAATTTCGCCGCATCGTTGAAACCACGGACCAGGGGTTTCTCCTGCTGGATCAGCGGTTCAGGATTGCCGACCTCAACGAGGCCTTCTGCCGTATGGTGGGCCATCCCCCCGACGCCATTCTGGGCCGCTCGCCCCTTGCTTTCGCAGGCGAAGATTTCCGGCGGTTCCTGGCGGCCAACCAGGATGACCCGCTGTCCTACCGGCTGCAGGCCATTGAGGGCACCCTGCTGGCCAAATCCGGCCGGACGGTGCCGGTCCGCATCCATGGCGACGTGCTGCTGGATGACGACGGCCGGGGTATCGGTTTCATGTATTTCATCACCGACATCACCCACCAGAAACGCTCGCTGCAGTTGGCCGGGGAGGTTCAACGCAACCTGCTGCCGAAGCCCAGCCCGCGCCCTGGGGGGATCGATCTCGCCGGGCGGACCCTGAGCTGCGAGGAGATCGGGGGCGACTATTTCGACTACCTGCCCTCACAGGGGTGCGTCTCTGCGCACCTGGACATCGTCGTTGGCGACGTCAGCGGTCACGGCGTCGAGGCGGCCCTTTTGATGGCCACCAGCCGGGCCTTTCTGCGCACACAGGTGCGCTCGGATCCCTGCCGTCCGGTTTCCCAAGTGGTCACGGCCCTGAATCGTCAGTTGGCGGGCGACGTGTCGGACAGCGGACGGTTCATGACGCTCTTCTACCTGCGCATCGACCTGGAGGCCGGTCGTCTGCGCTGGGTCAGGGCCGGTCATCCCTCCGCCCTGATCTTCGACCCGCGCGCCGACACCTTTAGGGAGCTGGGCGGTCGTGGGGTGGCCTTGGGAGTGGCCTCCGATTGGGCCTTCACGGAGGAAAACGGCCCGCAGCCGATGGAAGGCATCCTGGCCATCGCGACCGACGGTCTCTGGGAGGCCAGGGACAAAAAACAGCGGCCATACGGACAAAAGCGGTTTCGGGATGTCGTCCGTCGGCATGCCGCGTCCGGGGCTGAAGCCATCATCGACAAGGTGTATGCCGATCTGGCGGCGCATACCCTCGGTATGCTGCGGGAGGATGATATCACGCTGGTGATCGTCAAATTCGACGGGGGGGTTGACGCCATCCCCGACTATCACATCTGACCGTCGGCCATGCTTCCCGCGCGGGTTGAGGGCCGCGGCAAGCAACAATTCCACAAGATCGCGCCGGGTTTTGGTTCGTCCACAAGGCACACCCGCCGGCACTGGGTGCTTTCGCCGCCACCGGCCGCCTTTCCGGCGCCACCAGGAGGGAATGTCATGAAAACGCCATTGAATCGTATAGATGAATTGAGATCCCGGGTAACGGGCAGGGTGCTGCAACCCGCCGATCCGGGGTATGAGGATGCCCGTCAAATCTGGAACGCCATGATCGACCGGCGGCCGGCGGTCATCGTGCGCTGCGCCCATGGCGGCGACATCCCGCCAACCATTGATTGGGCTCGCAGCCGGGGGTTGGACATCGCCGTGCGCGGCGGCGGACACAACATCGCAGGCAGCGCGCTGTGTGACGGCGGGGTGATGATCGATCTCTCACCGATGAAGGCCGTCCGGGTCGATTCCGACCGGCGCCGCGCCTTCGTTGAACCCGGTGCCACCCTGGGAGATTTCGACCGGGCCGCCCAAGCCCACGGCCTGGCCACGCCGGTGGGCATCAACTCGACCACCGGCATCGCCGGCCTTACGCTGGGTGGCGGGTTCGGCTGGTTGACCCGCAAGTACGGCCTGACCATCGACAGCTTGGTGGGGGCGGATGTGGTCACCGCGGACGGGCGACAGCTGCGCGCCAGCGACAGCCAAAACCGGGATCTGTTCTGGGCGATCCGCGGCGGCGGCGGAAATTTCGGCATCGTCAGGCGCTTCGAATTCAAACTCTACCCGGTAGGGCCCGAGGTGTTGGCCGGCCTGATGGTCTTTCCGCTGGACCAGGCCCCGGCGCTGCTCCCGCAATACCGCCGTTTCGCGGCGTCGGCACCCGAGGAGCTCAGTGTGTGGGTCGTCCTGCGCCAGGCGCCGCCGCTGCCGTTTTTACCGCAGGCCGTGCACGGCCGTGAGGCCCTTGTGCTGGCGATCTTCTACACCGGCGATGCGGCCGAAGGCCGCGAGCTGATTGCCCCCTTGCGCCGTTTCGGCGATGCCTGGGGCGAACACATCGACCTGCAACCCTACACCCAGTGGCAGCAGGCTTTTGACCCGCTGCTCGCCCCGGGAGCGCGCAATTACTGGAAGTCGCTCAACTTCATCGATTTGCCGGACGGCCTGTGGGATGCGGTTCTGGCCGCCGCCGGCCGACTGCCCAGCCCGCAGTGCGAGATTTTTGTCGGAATGATCGGAGGGGCTTGCAACCGCATTCCAGCTGATGCCACGGCCTATTTTCATCGGGACGCGAAATTCGTGATGAACGTGCACGGCCGATGGCAGCAGGCGGCGCAGGACGCGGCCGGCATCGCCTGGGCCCGGGAGTTTTTCACGGCCGCACAGCCCTTCGCCTCCGCCGGCGGCTATGTGAATTTTTTGACCGCTGAGGAGGGTGACCGCATTCCGGCAGCCTACGGGTCGAATTATGAGCGGC
>JAABRJ010000110.1 GCA_011390985.1 Desulfobacteraceae bacterium | reverse complement strand
CCGCACCTCGGGAATCAACGGAAACAAAGAGTCCATGTCGATTTCAAAAAAGAACGCGGGTTGCTTCAGACCGTAATTCAGCAGAACCTGCGGATGGACTTCCGCGATGCTGCCGATCACCCGGGGGCCTGCAAAAATATCGGCCGCTGCACCGGGTCGGGCGTAACGGCAGCGCTCGGGGGCCATCCGGGAAAATTTAAACGGTTCGACCCGCAGCGCCCGGAGCAGTCTTTCCGCGACCCCTTTGATATCGTAGAAGTCGCACGCCGCCGGTTTGGCAAACCAGCCCTCTTCGCTGCGCAGGCCGGTCCACAGGGCGGCCAGCATTTCCGTTTCCACAGGCAATTCGGCGCTGGGCGTTTCTTTGACGAAAATTTTGCCCACCTCGAAAAGCCGCAGGGTTTTGGCCTGCTGGGCCGCATTGCGCTGCAGGGTCTCGAGCAACCCCGGCAGCAGCGAGGAGCGCATGGTGGTCTGGTCTTCGGAGATCGGGTTGAGAATCTGGACTTGGCAGCGGCGGGCATCATCGGCCGTGAGGTTCAGGCGATCGCAGGAAGCCGCGTGAATAAAGGTGTAGCTGATGGCTTCGCAGAAGCCGGCGCCCGTCAGCGTGTCGCGCACGCGCTCCCGGGTCTCGATGTAGCGGGAAACCGCGCGGCCTTTGGCCGGAATCAGCGGAAACGTCGTGGGGATCTGGTTGTACCCGGACAATCGGGCCACTTCCTCCATCAAATCCTCCGGTCTGGTGACATCGACCCGGAAAGACGGCGGGGTGACCTCGAGGCTGTCGCCATCCCTGGGGCTGACCTTGAAGGCGATGGCGGTCAGCAAGGTCGCAATCTCCCCGGCGTTCAGCGCCAGGCCCAGGAGCCGGTTGGTGGCCGCGACGCTCAGGATGATCCGCGGGGCGGCGATCTTGCGGGGGTGGACGTCGATTGTGCCGCTCGCCGCTGCGCCGCCGGCCAGCTCTTGCATGAGGTGGGCTGCGCGGTTCAGGGCGACGAGGGTGCCCTCCGGGTCAACCCCCCTCTCGAAGCGGTGGGCCGCATCGGTGTTCAGCCCCAAGGCTTTGGCGGTTTTGCGGATGCTGATGGGGTCGAAATGGGCGCTTTCGATCAGCACCGAGCGGGAATCGGTCTCGATCTCAGAGTTGAGTCCCCCCATCACGCCGGCGATGGCGACCGGTTTCTGCCCGTCGCAGATCATCAGCATGTCCGGGGTCAGCTCGCGCTCTTTGCCATCCAGGGTGGTGAAGCGCTCGCCCGCAGCGGCGGTTCGGACGACGATGCGGTGTTCGCCAAGACGGTCAAAATCGAAAGCGTGGAGCGGCTGGCCGGTTTCCATCATCACGAAGTTGGTGATGTCGACCACGTTGTTGATCGGTTTCAGCCCGATCGAGCGCAGGCGGTCCTGCAGCCAGTGAGGCGAAGGACCGACGGTGACGCCGTGCACCAGGCGGGCCGCATAGCGCGAACAGTGCTCGGGCGCCTCGATGGTGACGGCGGCCTGCTGCGCGACGGCATTGCCCGGCGCCGCCGGGGCGGGCTCCGGCAGGCGCAAGGCGGTTTTCTGGATGGCCGCGACTTCACGGGCCACTCCCGTTATGCTCAGACAGTCCGGCCGGTTGGGGGTCAGGCCGATTTCGAAAACAGGGTCGGAAAGGGTGAGGGCCTGGGGTATGGGCGTTCCCGGTTGGGCCGTGCCGTCCGCAAGGACCATGATCCCGCCGGCCTCGGCGCCGAGGCCCAGCTCGGCCTGGCTGCAAAGCATGCCTTCGGAGATCTCTCCGCGGATGAGCCCTTTCTGAAGCCGGCCGCCGCCGGGCAGCTCAGTCCCGGGCAGGGCCAGGGGCGCCAGCTGGCCCTGCGCCACGTTGGGGGCGCCGCACACCACGGAAACGCTTCGGCCGCCAATGTCCACCCGGCAGCGTTTGAGGTGGTCCGCCCGGGGGTGAGGCGCCACTTCGACCACCCGGCCCACCACGACGGTCTCGAGGCTGCTGTAGCGGTCGCTGGTCGCTTCAACTTCGAGGCCGACCATGGTGAGCGCTTCGGCCAGTTCGTCAACCGTCATGGTGACGGCGACATAGGCTTTGAGCCAGCTTAAACTAACCTTCATTGCATCAATCCAGTTGGAAGCTTGGCGCGCAGAGGCGCTCAGAACTGCCGCAGAAAGCGCGAATCGTTTTCAAAGAAACGGCGAATGTCATCGATCTGATACTTCAGCATCGCGATCCGTTCAATCCCCATCCCGAAAGCAAACCCGGTGTAGGCGCGGGTGTCGTAACCGACATTTTCAAACACCGCCGGGTGCACCATCCCCGATCCCAGCACCTCCAGCCAGCCCGTCTGGGAACAGACGCGGCAGCCGTTGCCCCTGCAGATCACGCAGCGGATATCGACTTCGGCGCTCGGTTCGGTAAACGGGAAAAAGCTGGGCCGGAACCTGACACTGGTCTCCGGGTCGAAAATCTGCTGGACAAAAGTGGTCAGGATCCCTTTGAGGTCGCCAAAGGAGACCTTGCGGTCGACCATCAGGCCTTCAACCTGGTGGAACATCGGGGTGTGGGTCAGGTCGGAGTCGCATCGGTAGACTTTCCCCGGGGCGATGATGCGAACCGGCGGCTGCCGCTGCGCCATGATGCGCACCTGGATCGGCGAGGTGTGGGTGCGCAGAACGACATTCTCCGAAACGTAGAACGTGTCCTGCATTTCCCGGGCGGGGTGGTTTTTGGGGATGTTGAGCGCCTCGAAATTGTAATAGTCCGTTTCGACCTGGGGGCCTTCGACGGTTTCGAAGCCGAGGCGGTTGAAAATCGCGCAGATTTCCCGTGTCGTCTGGGTGATCGGATGCAGCGCGCCGCTGAAGCAGGGTCGGCCTGGAAGCGAAACATCGATTTCCTCGACCCTTTTCAGGGCCTCGGCCTGAAGCCTGCGGGTCGCGGCCTCGATCTCTGCAGACAGAAAATTTTTAAGCTCGTTGGCGCGCTTGCCCGCAAGCGGGCGCTCCTCGGAGGGCAGCTGCGAAATATGGCGCAGGTACTGGGTGACCCGGCCCTTGCGTCCGAGATAGCGCACCGCAATTTCGCCAACCGCATCGCGGTCGACTGCCGACGCCAGTTCCCGCAGGGCTTCGGTTTTGATTTGATCTATGGTCGCGTTCACGCGTTTGGCCTTGGTGCTTGCTGCAAGCGACCGCCAGAGCGTTCCAGCCTTGCTGCTGCAGCCCGGCTGGGCGCTTCGGGGTTCGGGCAGCGTCCAGATCCACGAACGATCATATTTTTTGAGCGGCCACCTGGGCAAGCCGGGCGAATCCGGCCGGGTCTGAAATCGCCAGCTCCGCCAGCACCTTGCGGTCAAGGTCGATTGCGGCCAGTTGCAGCCCATGCATGAACTTGCTGTAGGACAGGTCGTTGATGCGGGCCGCGGCGTTGATCCGCGCGATCCAGAGCTGACGGAACTCCCGCTTGCGGACCCGGCGGTCGCGGTAGGCGTACATCAGGGCCCGGTCAACCGTATCGGCCGCTGTGCGGAACAGTTTGCTGTGGCCGCCGCGAAACCCCTTGGCCAGCTTCAAGACCTTATTGCGGCGGCGGTTTGCCTTGAATCCTCTTTTTACTCGCATGTCACTCTCCTGAATCCCATCCGGAAAAGGCAGGCGCCGGACGATTGTCCACCTGCCGGTCGGGAGTTTGCTGAAATTTGGCGCCCGCACTGCAGCGCCCGCGGCCCGCTGCGGGCCGCTGCAAAGTCACTCTGCCGGGTGCAGCATCAGCCGTTGGGCAACAGCAGCCGGAGCTCCTTGACGTTGGTTTTGTCCACAAGCTGAATCTTGCGCAGGCCGCGTTTGCGCTTGGTGGTCTTTTTGGTCAGAATGTGATTGGCGTGGGACTTGGAGTACGTGAATTTCCCGGTCCCGGTTTTCTTGAACCGCTTGGCAGCGGATCGATTTGTCTTGATTTTTGGCATGGTATGCACTCCTGGCGGTTTGTTCCCTGTCTCAAACATCGGTGGCGCGGGCAATAACACCACCAGCCCGCGCCACCTGCTGTAACAACATAGCGACTGTTTTCTTGTTTAACCCCCGCGGCCTTCGAGCCTCAACCCAACGGCCGGCCAACCGGTTTCCGGATAGCTGACCGTGCGTCCGGGCTTGTGGCCATTATTTGGGGGAGAGCACCATGATCATGGTGCGCCCTTCAAACTTCGGAAGCTGCTCGACGGTAGCGATTTCACTGGTTTCTTCAGCGATCTGCTGCAGCAGCTCACGCCCGCGCTGCGAAAGGGTGATCTCGCGCCCCCGAAACATGACCGTGACTTTGACCTTGTCCTTTTTGCCCAGAAACTTCCGGATATGCCCGAGTTTGACCTGCAAATCGTGATCGCCGGTCTTGGGCCGCACCTTGATCTCCTTGACTTGAAAGGTGCTCTGCTTCTTTTTGGCCTCCTGCAGTTTTTTGGTCAGCTCGTATTTGTAGCGGCCGTAATCCATAATTTTGCAGACGGGCGGGATGGCATTGGGCGAAATCTCCACCAGGTCAAGACCAAAGCCTACAGCGGCCTCAAGGGCTCTGGCAGTCGGAACGACTCCAATCTGGTTGCCTTCGGGATCGATCAGGCGAACCTCTCGGGCTCTGATGTTCCGGTTGATATTGATTTTACCTTTGCTGGGTCCGCTTGTTTGTCGTGATACAGCTATGCTTCCACCTCCTGAGTTTGAAAGTCGGCGATAATGCCCGCCTTTTGAACGGCCTTTTGCGGGATCGAAGAAAATCCAAAATATTATGGACAGTTATCGAAAACTAAACCAAAATAAGTCAAGAGTCAATTATAAAACAACCTCGACAAATGCAAGAAAAAAATTAAAAAACCCGCATTTTGACTCTTGGAAGCGTCTTATGGCTGCCTGAGGGTGTACTCGGCAAGCAAGCTGTTACGCCAGTAGCGGTTTGCGGGTGCCGCAAAAAAGATCTTGAAAAAGTCAAGGCTCTCCTGGCGCAGGACCCCCGGGACGACCTTCGCCGCGGTTTGGCGGTAGAGCGGCGGGAGCGCCCCGAGGTCGCAAGCGGTGCCGCCCCCCATGGCATCCTCGTAGGCATACACGATGCGCTTGGCGCCGTTTA
>JAABRJ010000109.1 GCA_011390985.1 Desulfobacteraceae bacterium | reverse complement strand
CAGCAGCGCGGCGTAGCACATCAGGCACGGCTCCATGGTGCAGTAAGCGGTCAGGTTCGACCGGTCAACGTCCGCCTTGAGCTCGGTCAGCCGGCGAAGGGCCAGCATTTCAGCATGGTCGATCTCATTGGGGTTCGCCTGGGCGGTCCCCCGGCGGCGGCCGCTGGCCAGGATCGCGTTGCCGCCGACCAGAATGCAGCCGACCGGAAACTCGTCGGCCGCCAAGGCCTGCCGGGCCTGTTCGAGCGCTTTTTGCATGAAATAAATGTCGTTTGTCACGGTTTTGCACACCTCCCCGAACAACGGGCGCTTCGCGGCCGACGGCGCTTTCACTGGGCGCTTACAGTCGGCAGATGGTGTCGTCGCACGGGCAGCTGCCGTCAACGTCGTAGGCGTACAGCACCCGGGACTCGATTGCGGCCCGCTGCGGCGAAACGGGCACCCTTTTCAGGGCCGCCATTCGCCCCGCCAGTTCCCTGCGGGTCGGGATTCCCGCCAGCCCACTGCCGATCCTTTTGCCGCTGAAACCATCGAGAATGTCGGCGTCCTGACCGTTGGTCACCACGGCCACCGGAATCTGATAGGGCGCCAGCAGTCGGGAGGCGGCCAGGGCGGGGCGGTGCCGGGTGGTGAGGGAGCCGGGCCCGAATTTGAGGATCATTGCGATCGTTTCTTCTATATACACCGCAAGATCGATCTGGAGTTGGGCGCACTTCCCGCCGGCCGTTACCCGCAGGGGGACCCGGGGGGTGATGTCGCATTTAAGAAATCCTTTGCTTTCCACCAGCAGCCGCGCCAGTTGCTGCCGGTAGCGTTCGTCGAGGGTGTCCTGCAGGGTTTCCCCGGTCAGAAAATCACTGCACTCTCCCAGGATCAGGTGGTGGCCGCTCATGGGGCGATG
>JAABRJ010000108.1 GCA_011390985.1 Desulfobacteraceae bacterium | reverse complement strand
GCGGCCAGGATTTTGCGGCAGGCTTCGTCGAAGACCTGCTGGGCGGCCACAGCCACCGATACCCCCAGGTGGTCCGCGAGGGTTTCAAATCCCCGGGCGGCCTTGGCGGGGTCGCCCCGTTTGAGAAGCCCCAGAACGATCAGGGCATCGGTCGGTGTCGGCGCCGGCCCGCCGTGGGCCATGGCCGGTCCTACCCGCTCGGGACCGATTTTCAGCGTGCCGTTATCCACCCGCACATGACTGTCGCCCCCCACACCGATGGAAAGGGTTTTCAGCGACCGCAGGAGCGTCTTGTAACCGCCCAGGTTGATGCCCAGCGGCTCCAGCACCGGCACGCGGTTGATCAAAACGGCCATGTCGGTGGTGGTGCCACCGATATCCAGAACGATGCTCTCCTCCTCGACGGGCGCAAAGGCAATGGCGCCCATGACGCTGGCGGCGGGACCCGACAGGATCGTCTGGGCCGGGAAATCGATGGAGGCCTCAAAGCTCATGGTGCCGCCATCGGCCTTGAGGATGTGGATCGGAATGGTCAGCCCCTTTTTCTCCAGGGACTTTTTGACGGCCTCGAAAAACTTCTTGTGAATCGGATAGACCGAAGCGTTGAGGTATGAGGTGGCGATCCGCCGGGGGAAGTTGAGGTTTCCCGAACACTGGTGCCCCATGAAGACCTTGTCGACGTAGGGTCGCAGGATTTCGCTGATCTGCAGTTCATGGTTCGGGTTGCGCACGGAAAACTTGCAGGCCACGCCTACATGGCGAATGCCTTTTTTCCCGAAGCGCTTGGCGATTTTTTTGATTTCGGCGCCATCGAGCGGGTCAACCTCCCGGCCGCGGTGATCGATGGAACCGCAGACGGCGTGGTAGTTCTCACCGATTCGGAAAAATTCGGGGTCGACCCCCGGCCCACTGGCCACAATCATTCCGACGGGTGCGAGCTTGCCCTGGATGATGGCGTTGGTGGTCAGGGTCGTGCTGAGCACGGCGCGGCTGATCAGCCCGGGGTCAATGCCGGCGGTAATGGCTTCCAAGCCGGTCAAAACCGTCTGGAAAAGGTCGGAGGCATCCGTGGGAACCTTGATCTCGGCCACCACCCCTTCGTCGCCCAGAAGGACGACATCGGTATGGGTACCGCCAACATCCAATCCAATTATCATGGTATTTTCCTGGTCGCAGTCAAAAGTCAGGTGAGCCCAGGCGGCCAGCGCGGCCACGGGGCGGAAGGGCCGCTTGGCGGGACAACCCCAGCGTGAAACGCCCCCTGCCCCCTGGGGTAAGCGATTTTAGGGGTCGCGACAGAAACCGGTGCCGCAGGCGTGCAGCGGCTTTGGGTTCACCTGTAGGGCGGATGATTGACCGGCGCCTATCCGGACAGGGGCCGTATCCGGGCGCTGCTTACGCCCCAGGCCGAAGCTGTGCTTGTGAACCATTCACCAAACGATGATAGACTACCCCAAAAAGAGTTTTTTATCAATCATGAAACAGAAGGGATTTCGGCGTGATGCACGCCCGGCAGATGACGGCGACGCCCGCCGGCGATGGTCAGCCGGCTTTAACTAGTTTGACTCGTGCTGCGCGGGTGCACCCCCGCAGCGCAAACGATGCGCCCGCAGGCGCAATCGCCCGCCGCCGCCCGGGCGCAACCGGCAGCGGCGAGGCCCTCCAAGGCAATTTAATACTGAATCCGGATGGATATTTCATTTTTGACATATTGACAAAGCCCTTCCCCTCCTTCATTATTTTTCAAAATCAGCCTTTTCGACCAAAAATTAGATTCCCGCTGGCGATATCCCGGGGCAAGCGCGGGTGCCGGCAGAGGGCCGTCCCACTCGAATTTTCCGGACCTGGCGCGGCATGCCGTTTCACTACCGCCGAAGCCCCGTCTGACACCCACAGACCAAAAGGAGGCTCATGATGGATCAGATACTGAGAATACAGATGGGCGGGGCGGCTGGGCCGACCGCCAAGACCGAACCCGTCGGCGCCTATGCCGGGATGGGCGGACGCGCCCTGACCTCCACCCTCGTCGCCCAGGAAGTGCCCCCCACCTGCCACCCCCTGGGGGCCGAAAACAAGCTGGTCATCGCTCCCGGGCTGCTCAGCGGCTCGGCCGCCGCCATGTCCGGGCGCATCTCGGTGGGCTGCAAGAGCCCGCTGACCGGCGGCATCAAGGAGGCCAACTCCGGCGGACAGGCCGCTCAGGTCCTCGCCCGCTTGGGCTATGCCGCCATCGTGCTCGAGGGCAAACCCGCCGACGACACCCTCTACCGCGTGCTCGTCAACCAGCACGGCGTCAAGATCGAGCCCGACAACAGCCTGCGCATGCTCGGCAACTACGACACCGTCGAGAAAATGAAGGCCCTCTTCGGCGACAAGATCGCCACCATCTCCATCGGCCAGGCCGGCGAGATGAAGCTCTCGGGGGCCTCGGTGGCCTTCTCCGACATGGAGCTGCGGCCCACCCGGCATGCCGGCCGCGGCGGCGTCGGCGCCGTCATGGGCGCCAAGGGAATCAAGGTCATCGTGCTCGATGATGCCGGCATGCCGATGCGCTCGCCGGCCGACCCCGAAAAATTCAAGGCCGCCAACAAGGCCTTTGTCGCGGGCCTGCGCCAACACCCCGTTACCGGTGAGGGGCTGCCCAAATACGGCACCGACGTCCTGATCAACGTCCTCAACGAGGCCGGCGCGCTTCCGACCCACAACTTCACCTGGGGCCGTTTTGACGGCGCCGCCAAGGTCAGCGGCGAGACCATGGCCGAAACCGAAATCGCCCGCGGCGGCAAGGCCACCCACGGCTGCCACCGCGGCTGCGTCATCCGCTGCTCGGGCACCTATGTGGACAAAGACGGGCAGTTCGTCTCCAAGCAGCCCGAGTACGAAACCGTCTGGGCCCACGGCCCCAACTGCGGCATCGACGATCTGGACGCGATTGCGGCGCTGGACCGCCTGGACGACGACTTCGGGCTGGACACCATCGAGATGGGCGCCACCATCGCGGTGGCGATGGAGGCCGGGCTGGCCAAGTTCGGCGATGCCCAGGCGGCCATCAAGATGGTCAAGGAGGTCGGCAAGGGCACGCCCCTGGGGCGCATCCTGGGCTCCGGGGCGGCGGTCACCGGGCGCGTCTTCGGGGTCGAGCGCGTACCCGTGGTCAAGGGCCAGGCCATGCCGGCCTACGACCCCCGCGGGGTGCAGGGCCAGGGGGTGACCTACGCCACCACCCCCATGGGCGCCGACCACACCGCCGGCTACGCCGTCACCGCCAACATCCTCGGGGTCGGCGGCAGCGTCAACCCGCTCAAGCCCGAGGGCCAGATCGAGTTGTCGCGCAACCTGCAGATCGCCACCGCGGCGATCGACTCCACCGGCATGTGCCTGTTCATCGCCTTTGCGATCCTCGACCAGCCCGAAACCTTCCAGGCGCTCCTGGACGTCATCAACACCTTCACCGGGCTGCAGCTGACCGCCGCGGACGTCACGGCCCTCGGCAAATCGGTGCTCACCAAGGAGCGCGCCTTCAATGCCGCCGCCGGCTTCACCAGTAAGGACGACCGGCTGCCGGACTACTTCAAAAAAGAGGCCCTCGCGCCCCACAACGTCACCTTCCAGGTCTCCGACGAGGAGCTCGACCAGGTCTTCAACTGGTAGGCGCGCGCCGCCCGAGCGCACACCTTCACAAATCATCAACGGGGAAGCCGCACGCGGCTTCCCCGTTGACTTTGGGGACGGTCACGGACATCGCCCGTATTGAATGATGCCGCCGGATGGGGTATCATAAAAAAAAGCTCTGCCAGCCCCCCAGGCGAGCCCCCATTCGGGAGAACCGCAGACATGACTTTGGGCGCCCAAGCCCTCGGGCCGGAAACCGACCGGACCCCGGACCTCCGCAAACACACGCGCTATTTCGCCACCTATGAGGCACGCGAAGCGGCCGTCACCCGGCGGACCGCGGCCCTGGTGCCGCGCAAGCACGCCGGGCCGCGGGTATTCTGGGAGGACTTCGGCCGGATCCGCGGGTCCGACCTTTCAGCCCGCGCGGACAGCCGCCAAGTGGTGATCGGCAGCAACCCCCGGGAGTGCCTCGCTTTCGGGACCCCTCGCCAGGTCCTGACCGCCGCGCGCCTGGGCCTCGGGCAGAACCAGGAACCCGGGGACGCACCCGATGTCGAAACCGCCGCCCGCCGGTTTGAAATTTTTGACACCCTTGATCAGCCGCTGCGAACCCTCTCAGGCGGTGAGACCCTCAAACTCTGCTGCGCCAAGGCCTTTATGGCCGCAAGCGCGGTCTCCCGGCTGACGATCGCGAGCCCCTTCTGCTGGCTGTCACGCGCAAGCACCGGCCTGTTGGCCGATTTGGTGGATCACTGCGAGCGGCGCGCGATACCGGTCGAGCTGCTGGCCCTTGAGGGCGAAGACAGCCGCGCGGCCATGGACCCGGCTGGGCTGCCGAGCGCCCTGCGGCCCACCAGCCTGCCTTTTGCCCTCCGGCTGGCAGGTGTCCGCATTTCGCTGGGGACCGTTTTGAATACCCTCAACGCCCGCCCCGCGGTTGCAGGCGTCGACGATTTCAGCGCCCGCCTGCGGTCGCCCTGTCTGCTGGTGGGCGAAAACGGGCAGGGCAAAAGCCTGATCGCCCGCGTGCTGGCCCGCGCGCTCGCCTACCAGGGAACCACCAGCCTGGACCGCGGCCGCGGGCCCGAAAGCGGGCGCCTGCTGTTTCAGGATGTGCTCAACCAGACCCTGCTGCGCCCCTTCCCCGCAATGGCGGCATCCAGCGGACAGCCGGAGCGCATCCTGGCGCTTTTTGATCGCATCGGGCAGCTCTGCCAGCAGTATCTCAGCGCCCGGGGGAGAGCCCTACCTGCCGGGGCATTCCAGAGCAACGCGCCCTTCCGGTCCCTGCTGGAGACCAAGGCCTTGTTGGCGGCCGCGCGTCTATGCGGGGCGCCCGGCGCCCTGATCCTGGACGAACCCGACTGGGGGCTGGCACGGGAGACGGCGATTGCGCTGGTCGCCGCCATTACCCGGGTGGCGCACGAGGCCACGATAGCGGTCATCCTGATTTCCCATAAGCCCTGGTGGCCGACATTTTGCCCGAGCGTCGTGGCCGTCTCGCGCAACCGGCGCAGCCCGCGGGCGCAGACCGCCGAGGCCTTCCGCGTGCACCTCTGCCTGCAGGCGGAGGCGCGGCCGTGAAATGGCAGCAGCGCGTCGTCGTGCTCATCCTGGCGGCAGTCCCGGCTCTCAGCGGCTACCCCTTGACCGCTGCGGCGGGAGAGATTCTGCCGGGCCTCACCTGGGGCTGGGGGGCCTATTTCGTTGCGGTTCATCTGCTCCTGGCCCTGACCACCCCCGGCCGGCTGTATGGCAATATTCTTGCCGCAAGCGCGCTGATCACCCTGCCGGTGGTCTTCGGCGGCGCCGCCCTTTCCGGTCTGATGCACCTCACCGGTGTGGGCCGTCCGGGCGGTCCCCAGGCGTACAGCCCGCACTACCTGGCGCTCTTAACCAGCATGCTGACCGTCATCCCGCTGGGCCTGGCGCTGGTGGCCAGCATACCGTTTCAAATTCTGGAACAGCAGGTGCTCACGGGCGAAAACGGCATCTCGCGCGCTGAGAAAAACCTGCTGATGGTCCTGCGGGTGTTCAACCATATTGTCCACGACGTGATACCGGCCACCCTGGAAGTGGTCCGCGAGGAATGGCCGCGGGCGCCGGGCACCGGCCAGGCCCGCCGGCGCCCGAGCCTGGCGGGCCTCATCCGGATGATGACCTGGCTGGGAATCGCAGGCATCTGCTGCGCCGTTCAGTATATTCCCCTGTGGGCGGTGGAGATCGCCCTCCTGCCGGAACGCCGACCGCGCCGTCTGCAGGGGCGGGAGCAGCCTCTCCAACACCTGAAAGCGCCCGAAAAACATCCGGGCCGAGGAACCGCCGCATGCCACCGTCTTCGCAAGTAAACCGCCTCTTCAACATCGGCATCCTGGCCGCCTTTGCCACCCTGGCATTTGTGGGAACCACCATCATCCGCATC
>JAABRJ010000107.1 GCA_011390985.1 Desulfobacteraceae bacterium | reverse complement strand
GATGCGCTCGGTTTCAGGAGAGGTTTCCACCTGACAGTCGCCGCTTTTCTTGAGCGCCTCCACCAGACTGTCGGTGAGGACCGGGTCGCTGTCAACTACCAGTACTTTGGGCGTATTCATGATTTCTGTAGGTTTCCGTGATCTCTTTTTCCGTTTGTCCGTGGGCCAGGCAAAGACGGCGGGCGGCGCGCCCCGGGGTCAGGGCTGCCTTTTGGACTCCCGGATGGTCCTGCGCTGCTGCATGAATGTATAGGCAACCAACCGGTCTCGCTCGGTGTCGGTCATTTCCAGGAATCGGACGCCGGCATGATAAACCACGTCTTCCTTTTCACTGGCGGGTTCAATCCGCACGACCTCTCCCAAAACCTTAAAGAGCCCCAGTGGAAAACCGGGAAAGCGAATGGAAATCTGCAGCAGCTGGCCGACCCCAAGCGGCGCCGACAGAACCATCGACATGCCGGCGCCGCTGATGTCGACTGTTTGCAGAACCGCAGGCGGGGCCGCATCGCTGCCCTTGCCGTGGATCAGCAAATCCATGACACGGTCCAACTTGTCATCGATTTGAATCAGGAATTCAACCATTTCCGCCATATAGGCCGGGGGGTCGCCGTCTGGATCGGCCGGCAGCGGCGGATGGTTTTGCAGCGGAAGTGCAGCGGTTCTCAGGGTCCGGATTTCTTCCAGCTCCTGGGGTGACAGTAGCTTGATTTTTGCGCGGGTCGAAATCAGGGCACGGATAAACGTCCGTTTTTCATCCATATTCACACCAAGATCGTCCAGCAAGCGGCCCGGGCAGCCGATGGGTGGGGCTAGCCGGTCGGCAATTTGGCGAGGAAACGTTAGGGCCCGGTCTGACAGACAGGCTGGGATTCATACCACCAACGGCGACAAGTGTAAATACCAAATGCCCTCAGGGTGTTAGGCTGAAAGGGAGATCGGGGACGGTGGCCTGCTGTTGGCGCCCTGCGGCGATTCCCAATCGTGGCCGGCAATTTTACCCTCCCGGTAAAGCTGCATGAAAACGCTGACGATGGCGGGATCGAACTGCGATCCGGCGCTCTCCTGGATGATCCGCAGGATGCGGCTTTCCGCCATGCGCGTGCGGTAGGTGCGGTCGGAGGCCATGGCGTCGTACACGTCTGCAATCGAGAGGATCCGGGCCAGCAGGGGGATTTGCTCCCCGATCAGCCCGTCCGGGTAACCGGTGCCGTCATAGCGTTCGTGGTGGGAGCGAATGATCCGCTGTTCCCGATCCCAAAGGCCAAGCTGACCGACGATGCTGGCGCCGATCGTGGAGTGCCCCTTGATAATCTCGAATTCTTCGGGGGTCAGCCGGCCGGGTTTCAGCAGGATATCGTCTGGAATGCCGATTTTACCGATGTCGTGCAACTGGCCGGCCAAGTTCAGAATGCCGATTTCTTCGGTGGTACAGCCCAGCTGCTTGCCGATGGCGATGGCGATCCCGGTCACCCGGTTGGAATGCTGCTGGGTGTACTGGTCGCGGGCCTCGATGGCCTTTACAAAGGCAAACAGGGTGGAGAAGAGATTTTCATAAATATTTTCGTAGAGCGCGAGATTTTCAATGGCGTAGGCGGCATTCTGGGTCATGAAGGACAGGTAGTAGAGATCTTTTTCGTTGAACCGCGACTCGGCGGAACGAACCACGGCGGTCAGCACCCCGAAGACCTTTTCCCGGATCTTGAGGGGAACTGCCATGAAAGAGCGGATATCTTCAGCCAGCCCGCGGGCGCCCCGGTTTTCCGAAATCAGCAGGGGAACTTCATCGGTCACGCTTTCAAGGATCAGCGCTTCAATCGCGGCGTCTTCGGGTATCGCAGGCGGGACGGGGCGGAGAGAATTTCCGGTCTGGCTGCGGGCGCCGTCGGGTATCGCGGCGCAGGCAACGACCACCGGCTTTTTCAGCGCTTCGTTGATAACGTAAAACCGGGAATCATCCGCCGGGGTGATCTCAAGGGTGAGATCGATAACCCGTTTAAAAACGTCGGCGCTCTGGCTGATGGTATTGAAGTTGCGCATGATCTTGTTGAGCACGTGCAGTTCCTTGACCTTGTAAAGCAGCTCGCGGTTGAGCTTTTCCAGCCGTTCCTTGTGCGCGACCTCCTTTTTCAACAAGATATTTTCGATAAACAGCTGTCGCTCCCGCAGCACGCGCTGAACGCATAATTCCATCTGGTTGAGGTTGACCGGTTTGATCAGGAAATCGACGACACCGTTTTTGAGGGTCCGGATGGTATTGTCCATGGAGGGGTAACCGGTCATCACGATGACGGGTATGGTGTTGTCGAAAGTGCGGATGTGTTCGGCGAGTTCAAGCCCGTCCATCTCGGGCATGTTGATATCGGTAAAGCAGCAGTCGATGGGCTCGGCGTGGACCAGCGCCAACGCTTCACGGCCGTTGCGGGCCGTGTGCACCTGGTAGCCCTTGTGCTGGAAAAATTCACGGGCGATTTCGAGGATGCTCTCCTCGTCGTCGACAAACAGAATTTTTTCCCGCTCGCTGTCGTTCATCGGTCCGTGTCCAGCCTAAGGCCCATGAGCAAAAAAAGCGGGCAAACAGCCGGCTTCCTCTGCCCGCCGTCCCGTGTGGCGAAAATCCCTATCACGCGCTCCTGCCGTTTAAAACCGCTGTAGCTCTCTTTTCGGTTGCCCGCCGAGCAAACTTGAAAAGCCCCTTAGCATGCGCCCTGCCGCTGGTCAGAGCGCCAGACGGTAGAGTTTGCCGGCAAAGGTCTTGCCCAGAAAGGTTGCCAACCGGCGGGAGCAGCGGGCGACGGCGGCCCCATCGACCCCTGTTGCAACCCCGAGGGCGGCAAGCAGGTAAAGGGTGTCTTCGGTGGCGATATTGCCCGCGGCGCCTTCGACAAAAGGGCACCCGCCCAACCCGGCGAAGGCGGTGTCGAATTGGGTCAGCCCGCATTCCAGCCCGGCCATCAGGTTCACTAGACCCAACCCCCGGGTGTCGTGGAGGTGAAGCGCAAGGGGCACGCCACCCGTCGTGGGCAGCACCCACCGCAACAGTCGCTTGACCGTCGTCGGCGTGGCCATGCCGGTGGTGTCGGCCAGTGCCAGGCTGTGGGCCCCGGCGGCCTTGAAAGCCGCCAAAATGTCGTGCACCCGTTCCTCCGGAACGAGCCCTTCCTGAACGCAGCCAAAGGCACACTGCACGCTGGCGCGCACCTGCAGGCCTTCGCGGGCGGCCATTCGGACCAGTTCCTGGCCCTGCGCCACGGCGACCGCCAGGGGCATCCCGGTGTTGCGCCGGCTGTGGCTGTCGCTGGCTGAAACGGAAATTTCCACGGCTCCCAGGCCGCTCCTGATAGCCCGCTCGAGCCCGATGCGGTTGAGCACCAGCCCTGAAAAACAGACGCCCGCGCCTTTGGGCAGCCGCCGGACCAACTCCTCGGCGTCGGCCATCTGGGGAACCTTGCGGGGATTGACGAAAGAGGTCACCTGGATGTTTTTGAGCCCCGCAGCGATCAACCCCTGAACCATTTCCAGCTTCAATTCGGTGGGGATCACCGCCTGTTCGAACTGAAAGCCGTCCCGAGGGCCCACCTCGAGCAGGGTCACCCGGGGAGGAAACCGGTTTTGATCCACGCTCGCACTCATCGCCGTCTCCGCCCCGGGTGGGACCGAAACGCTGTCAGATCTAAAAGAAAATCAGGAACAACTCCCATTGGACCACCAGGAAAAACGGCAGGATGAAAAACGCCAGCAGAATCTGCGTCCGGATGCGCGAGCGAAAAAGGAAAACTTTGGCGTTGTAAACCACGATGAGAATTGCGCTTGCGGTCAGGCCGTACTTCACGATTAAAAACGGAAGGTGGCCTCTGTTGAGGAAGAAGTTCAGAAGCGGGTTGATTTCGGCGGCCCCGTGCCCGATCAAGTGGAGGGTCAGAACCGCATCGAGGAGGCTCAGCAGCAGAATCAGCGCAACGGGGACCAGCACGCGGGGATGGTGGCGGTCCACCCGATAGGACCCTTCCCGGTCTTCCTTGCGCCGTGGCTCCCCGCGCTTTCCAGCCAGCCAGTAACGGCTGAGAAGCCGGCAGCCGCCCGCGCGACGGTCAAGCCCGGAGCGCCGCTCAACCTGCGGCCATTGGGTGTATGTCTCTTCCATCTTCCCACGCGTAAAAGCCGTTTTTCCCGACTGGTGGTTGCATCCGCATCCAAACCGTGTAATCATAACCTTTATCGGGTTTAAGGTCAACCGGTTTCGACCGGCTGCCGGAAAGGCGCCGCTGTCTGTAACGCCGGATGCGCTGCCGGGCTGCCGGCCGCCCTATGGGCTCAGGCCTGAAGCCCGGTCGATGTCGATGATCTTCTTGCCCTCAATGTACTCACGCGTTTCGTAGCGGGTAATTCGCATCAATTTGCCGGTAATCGCCCCGATCTTGTCGATCTGCCGTTTGACCTTGGCCAGGTCGGCCCGTAATTTTGGCGCCAGATCCGGGTCTTCCAGTACCTGGGAAAATTCCAAGGTCGCCACCTGGATGGGTTGGTTGAGTTCATGACAGATGGCGCCGGCCATCTCGATGACCCCCTGGAGTTTCTCTTTCTCCATCAACTCCGCTTCCACCTTTTTGCGCCAGGAAATGTCCGAGACCGATATCACCGCCCGGCGCATCGGGTTGGCGGGATCGAGGGTGCTGATTTTCAGGTGCCCCGGAAAGGTGGTGCCGTCCTTGCGCCGGAAGGTGGCATCCAACTGGACCACTTCACCGCCCCGCAGCGTTTCTTCAATACGGCAGGAGGCGTTCTCCAAATCCGCCCCGGCAGAATACAACGCACCCAGGCCCATTCCCTGGTAATCGGTTTTTTGGTCGAAACCGAACAGCTTGCGCATGGCCTCGTTGACCTCCACGAGGGTCTGGTTTTCCACCAGCCCGAAACCGATCGCGGAGTGGGCCAGGATGCTTTTGATGGTCTGGTTGCTGCGACGCAGCATCTGCTCGGATTTGATGCACTGGTCACAGGTTTCCTCGAGCTCCTTGATCCGCAACTGAAATTTTTTGAGGTCCGAGTCGACGGTCATCTCCCTAATCCTCGGTGGCACCTGAAAGGCGAGGTGCTCATGGGTTTGGCGCCATCGCCGCCAGGCGGGCGGCGGCGGTCTTGGCGGCATCGCTGTCGGGAAATCTGGAAATGATCTCGCGGTAAAGCGCTGCGGCATGTTCGGGGTTGTGCTGTTGCTCCTCCAGCCGGGCGGTATCCAAAAGCTCCAGGGGGCTGCGGTCGCTGCAGGCCCAGAGGGCGAGCGACGCAAGCAGGAGAACGCATCCGTAGACGTAAAGTTTCATAAGGTCCTTTTTCTCCTCAGCGGGAGGGGTGCCAGTTTGGTTCGCCACAGGGGCCGGTTCCCTCAGGAGGCTTCGGCCAAAAGCGCCTGGGCCAGCTTGAGGTCATAGGCCTGGTGGGGGTCGAAGCCCTTCTTCCGGTAGATGGCGCCGGCCGCCGTGATGGCCGCGTGCGGCACCCAGCCGTGCTCGGTCCACAACTGCGGATCGTCCTGGTTCCAGAGCCTGAAATCCACCCCCGCCTCCCCCTGCCGCACATACATACGCACCCGTTTGTTTTGGGGGAACGGGTAGTAATAGTGCCCCCGGTCGTCTTTCATGCTTAACTCCCCTGGTCTCAAGCCATCCCCTTAGCGGGAGAGGCGGTCCCACATATCGCGGCCCGCGGCCTGGCCGCTGCTTCGGCCGCCAGTCGATTCCGGTCTGTCGCCGCGCGGCGCACTGACCCCCCGCAGACGGGCAATGCGTTCCGTCAGCGGCGGGTGGGTCGAGAAAAGGCTGGTCAAACCGCCGCCGGTAAGCGGGTTGACGATCATCATGTGCGCGGTGGCGGGGGCGGCCTGCATCGGCAGCTGCTTGGAATAAGCGCCGAGTTTTTCCAAGGCCCGCGCCAGGCCTTCGGGGTTGCCGGAAAAACCGGCGCCGGTGGCGTCGGCCAGATATTCACGCGAACGCGAAACCGCCATCTGGATCACCATGGCGGCCACCGGCGCCAGGATCGAGGTCACCAGCAGTCCGATCGTGCCCAGGCCGCCGC
>JAABRJ010000106.1 GCA_011390985.1 Desulfobacteraceae bacterium | reverse complement strand
GGCGGGGCCGATGGTCAGTTTGGCCTTCGGGTAGAGGTGCAGGATCGCCTGGGCCATCACGTGGGCCGCCGAGTGCCGCAAAATCTCGAGCGCCTCGGGGTCCTGGGTCGTGATCAGGCGCAGCCGGGCGTCGTGCGGGATGTCAGCGGTCAGATCGACCACCTGGCCGTCGAGTTCCATGGCAACGCAGCTGCGGGCGAGACCCTCGGAGATCCCCTGGGCGACGGCAAGGCCCGTGGGGGGGGCTTCAAATTCCTTTATGGTTCCATCGGGAAGTGTGATATGTATCATAAGGTTTCTTTCAGGGTGGGGGAGGCGGCAACACCCCCGTGATCCGCCCAGCCGCCGGTGGATGGGCGCCTGTCGAAGGGCTGCCGGAAGCCGTGCCGTGTCTCAAGCGCCGCCGCGCAACACTGCGCGACCGGCCGCAAAGCCTGATAACATCAGTAAAAAAGAATTCCTATGGGAAATGCTCCCGTGGGTCAAGGGGAAAAATTATATTTGACATGACCGTACCCGCCGCCGCTCTGACCGCCGTCCCGTCTGTGCGCCCCCGCCCGGACGCGCCTGACGCCTTCCCGGTCCACCTGATCACCACCCCCGTGCAGCTGGCCGACCTCGCGCGCCGCCTGGAAGGGGCCCCGGCCCTGGCGGTTGACCTCGAAGCCGACTCGATGTTTCACTTCCGCGAGAAAGTCTGCCTGCTGCAGATCACCACCGGCAGGGAGAATTTCGTGCTCGACCCGCTGGCCGTCACGGACCTCGATCCGCTCAAGCGCTTTTTCGGGGACCCGTCCGTTCAAAAGGTCTTTCATGGCGCGGACTACGATGTCCGCTCCTTGCACCGGGATTTCGGGATTGAAATCCACACCCTCTTCGATACCGAACTGGCCTGCCGCTTTCTGGGTGAGCAGCAGTCGGGGCTCAACGCCGTGCTGCAGGCGCGCTTCGGCGTGGCCCTGGAAAAGAAATACCAGAAGCGCGACTGGTCCCAGCGCCCGCTGCCGCCGGAGATGCTGGCCTACGCCGCGGGGGATGTCAGCCTGCTGTTGCCCCTGGCCGCGGCCCTTACCGCCGAGCTGAAGGCGGCGGGGCGCCTGTCCTGGGTCGAGGAGGAGTGCGCCCTGCTCACCCAGGTGCGTGCGCCCGAGGATAACGGGCAGCCGCTCTTCCTGCGCTTCAAGGGGGCCGGGCGGCTGGAGCGCGGCACGCTGGCCGTGCTCGAGGCGCTGCTGCAGCTGCGGCAGGCGCTGGCCGCCCAGAAAGACCGGCCGCCGTTCAAGGTGCTCTCCAATGCGGCGCTCCTGAAGCTCGCCCAGGTCCGGCCGCGCAGCCTGGAGGCGCTCAAAGCCGCAGGGGCCTTGAGCCCCAAACAGGCCAAGATGCTGGCCAAAGCGGTGCTCGCGGCAGTCGCCGAAGCCTCGGCGCTGCCGGAAAACCGCCTGCCGCGCTACCCCCGCACCCGGGCAGCGGGGGTCGGCCCCGAGGTGACCAGCCGGGCTGACGCCCTCAAGGGCTGGCGCGAAAAGCGGGGCAGCGCCCTCGGGCTTTCACCGGGGCTCTTGTGCAACAACGGCCTCATCACGGCGCTGGCGGTCCGCAATCCGCGCAGCCCGGCGGAGCTTGACAGCCTGCCGGACCTGAAGAACTGGCAGAAGCAGGTTTTCGGGGATGAGATCCTGCAGGTCCTCAGGCGGAAACCATAGCAGCGGCCGGTGCAGGCCGTGACGGGACCTGCGCGGCGGGTTTCTGCAAACCAGAGGGGTCCAAGATGGCGCGTCCGATCCGTTTTCTGTCGGAAAATCTGTGGCTGCAAGGGGCCCTTGAGGACAACGGGGCGGGGCGGGCGATGGTGATCACCCATCCCCACCCCCTTTACGGCGGGGATATGCACAACCCCGTGGTAACGGCGATTGCAGCGGCCTGCCGCAAAAAAGGCGTGGCCGCCCTGCGCTTCAACTTCAGGGGGGTGGGTGAGAGCCAGGGGGCTTACAGCGACGGCGTCGGCGAACAGCAGGATCTGCTGGCCGCGCTGGGCTTCCTGCGCGCGGCGGGCTTTGCGGCCGACCTTGTCGCCGGCTACTCGTTCGGCAGCTGGGTGAACGCCCGCGCCGCCGTCGAGACCGGGGTGGATGCAAGCCAGATCATGGTGTCCCCGCCGGTGGCCATGATGAACTTTGGCGGTGTACAGGCCCTGCCCAGGCTGCGGCTGGTGGTAACCGGGGCCCGCGACACGATCGCGCCGCCCGACAGGGTCGGCGCCCTGGCCAAACGCCTCAACCCGGCGGCGCGGGTGGTGGTGATTCCCCGGACCGACCATTTCTACGACGCAGCCCTTGCGCAGCTGGAGACGGCGCTCGCGGACACCCTCTGACGCCGGGGTGCCTTCAGCGACCGCTGATTTCGCCCCGCAGCAGCATTTTGAGACCTTCCAGGGTGCCTTTCCAGACCGCATCCTCCCCGGCCATGACGGCCACGATCACGTTTTTTTCCACGCTGACCTCCAGGACGATTTCCTCCTGCCCCACTTTGAAGGCGGCCTCTCCCCAACGTTCGGCGGGCAGGCCGGTTACCTCCGCATCATAATCCGTGCGCAGTTCCGCTGTCATTCGAATCTCGGACATGCTGCCGTCCTTTCCCCCTTCGGCTGAAGGGCTGGCGGGTGACGAGCCGCCGCAACCGGCGGGCTTCGATCCAGCTCTATGCGCCGGCGCGCCGCCTGTCAATTGCAATCTGTCGCTGGCATGCCGTTGCGGCCTGTGGTATGCGGTAAGAATTGCCGGCGCGGGCGCGGCCGGGGCGCCCGCGCCGTTCCGTGAAGGCCGAGAAGCGTTGGAAGCAAGGAAAATTCAGGCCATGTGTCGCACGCCCGATTCTCCGGACAGCGCCGGTCCGTCGGTTCCCCCGTGGAACAGCATACCGCTCTGGCAGGCCGCCAACCGCAGCCTGGCGCAGGCTCTTGGCCGCCATCGCCCGCGCTTGGCGCCGGCCATTGCGCTTGCCGGGGAGGCTTTCGCGCTGCTGGGGCAACTCGCGCCCGTCATGACGGCCCTGGGCAATCTGACCTGCAGCCGCTGTCTGTCGCCCTGCTGCGAGCGGGCGCGGGTCTGGTTTGATTTTCGCGACCTGCTGTACCTGCACCTCACCGGGCAACCCCGGCCGCCGGCCCAACTGCGCGAGGACCTGCACGAGCCCTGCCGCTATCTGGGCGCGGCCGGCTGCCGGCTGCCGCGGCAGCTGCGGCCGTGGGTGTGCACCTGGTACCTTTGCCCGTCCCAGACGACCCTGCTCGGCCGGGGCGGGCGCCACCCGCTCGGCCTTGTCCGCCGGCAGCTGGGCGCCGTCGCCGAGTTGCGCCGGGAAATGGAAACCGCTTTTATCCGCGCCAGCACCTGAAGGGAACTGCAGCCGTGGCGACCAGCGTATCACGCAGTCAGAGATTGCGGGTTTTTATCCCCTTTGCCCTGGGTTATTTCCTCTCCTATATCTACCGCGTCGTCAATGCCGTCATCGCGCCGGACCTGGCGGCCGACCTGGGGGTCGGTTCGGCCGGGCTGGGATTGCTGACGGCGGTCTATTTTCTGACCTTCGCCGCCTTCCAGCTGCCGCTGGGGGTGCTGCTGGACCGGTTTGGGCCGCGGCGGGTGGAGGCCGGGCTGCTGATTTTCGCCGCCAGCGGCGCCTTCGTTTTCGCGCTCGCCGAAACCACCGCCGGGCTCGTGGTCGGGCGGGCGCTGATCGGGCTGGGCGTCTCGGCCTGTCTGATGGCCGCCTTCACCGCCTTCGTGCGCTGGTTCCCGCGTCCTCACCTGCCGGGGATCAACGGGCTCCTGTTGGCCGCCGGCGGCCTGGGGGCGGTGACCGCCACGGCTCCCGTGCAGGCCGCGCTGCAGGTGACCGACTGGCGCGGCGTTTTTCTGATTTTAGGCGGGCTGACCCTGGCCACCGCCGCCGGCGTGTATAGGGTTGTGCCCGAGGGGCGCCCGCCCGATGCCGGCGCCGGGCTGCGGTCGCAGCTCGGGGGCATCGTGACGGTCTTCACCAGCCCGGTCTTCTGGCGCGTTGCCCCCTGGTGCACCTTCTCGCAGGCGACCTTTCTCGCCATTCAGGGCTTGTGGGCGGGCCCCTGGCTGCGGGACGTGGCCGGGCTGCAGCGGGCCGCCGTGGCCCAAGTGCTGTTCTGGGTGGCGCTGGCGATGGTGGCCGGGTTCATCGTCATGGGGCGCTTCACCCAGTGGCTCGGCCGGCGCGGCATTTCGGTGCGCACCGTGGCCGCTGTGGGAATGAGCGTCTTCATGGGGGTCCAGCTGCTGGTGGTCCTGGAGGTGCCGCTCTGGCCGCTGGTCCTATGGGGCGCTTTCGGGCTTTTCGGCACCAGCGGCATCCTGTGCTATGCGGATCTGACCCAGCGATTTCCGGACACCCTCTCCGGCCGGGTCAACACCGGGCTCAACCTGCTGGTGTTCGTTGCGGCCTTCGGCGCCCAGTGGGGGATCGGCGCCGTGATCACCCTGTGGCCCCCCGGTCCTGCCGGCGGATACGCCGCCGCGGGTTACCAGGCCGGTTTCGGCGTGATGCTCGGGCTGCAGGTCCTCGCGCTGATTTGGTTTTTGCGGGCGGGTCGGCGCGTCAAAAAACCGGTTTGAATTTTTCGGGGGGATCGGTGCGTCCATCCCCTGCGACCGCAAAATAGTCTTGCCCAAAACGGCGCCGGCCGCTATAGGGTGCCGGCAGCCATAACCGCCAGCGGCGCGCAGAATCTTTGATCGCCGGATGATCCCTCGTCAAGGCAGGCGCTGATGCCCACTAAACTTAACAATTCACCCCAAAAAGACCGCTCTGCCCTCTCGGTCGCTGCCGTTGCGGGCCTGATCGCGGCCGCCCAGAAATCCAGCGGCGAAATTCCCTGGAACCCGGGCGACAAGACCGACCCCTGGGATCACATCGAGGCCGCCATGGGCCTGCAGGTGGGCGGCTGCCTGGCGGAAGCCCGCCAAGCCTTCCGCTGGCTGGCGCGCGAGCAGCTCGCCGACGGCAGCTGGTACCAGTCCTACCGCGACGGGCGGCCCGCCGAACGGGCCCGTGAAACCCACCATGCCGCCTACATCGCCGTGGGGCTGTATCACCACTACCTTGTGACCGGCGATGCGGCTTTTCTGCGTCGGATGTGGCCCACCCTCTGCGGCGGGGTTGATTTTGCCCTGCGCCTGCAGGCCCCCGGGGGCGAAGTCCACTGGGCCGTCAGCCCTGCCGGAAAGGTGGACCCCATGGCGCTCTTGACCGGTTGCAGCTCGATTTTCATGAGTCTCAAGTGCGCCCTGGCGGTCGCGCGTCTGCTGGGGCGCCCCCGGCCCGACTGGCAGGCCGCCCTGGGGCGTTTGGGGGAGGCCATCCGCCATCGCCCCCAGCGCTTCAACATGGCCAAATCGCGCTTTTCGATGGACTGGTTTTACCCGGTCCTGTCCGGGGCGGTGACCGCTGCGGCGGCTGAAAGCCGCATTCGGCGCTCCTGGAAGAAATTCATCGTCGAGGGCCAGGGGGTGCGCTGCGTTTCCGACCAGCCCTGGGTGACCATCGCCGAGACCTGCGAGTTTGTGCTGACGCTGGCCGCCATCGGCCGGCGCGACCTGGCCGAGATGATTTTCGGCTGGATCAGCAGCAAGCGCTATCCTGACGGGGCTTTCTGGTGCGGTTTCACATTCCCGGAGATGGTGGTCTGGCCCACGCACAAGACCACCTGGACCCATGCGGTCGTCCTGCTGGCGGCCGATGCGCTCTTCGACCTGACGCCCGCCGGCCGCCTTTTTGACCATCGCTTCTGGGCGCAGGACGGGGACGGCTGAGCGGCCGGATCGATGTCGCCGGAGGGGGGAGCTTGAGAAAAGACCATCGGCCCTATACCGTCAAAAAAGCCTACCTGCGTTTTCAGAAATTGTATGCCCGCCACTTCCTGAAACCCCAGTTCGCGCAGGTGGGCAAGGGCGCTTTTTTTATCAAGCCCTGGCACGTGGAGGTTTTCGGCGGCCCCGTGACCCTCGGGGACCACGTCACGGTCATCGCCACTGCCGACCGCAAGGTGCGACTTTCCGTCTGGT
>JAABRJ010000105.1 GCA_011390985.1 Desulfobacteraceae bacterium | reverse complement strand
TAGTCAAAACGTTTCTCCTAAACGGCGGCATTCTCGCCTGGGGCATCGTGCCGACCCTGCGGGCCGAGGACATCGAAAGTGAAACCGCCGACTCGCTGGCGGCCCAGTGGCAGGCCAAGGCCCGGCAGGTGGAAGCCCTGGGCGTCGCGCCCGCGGCGATCCAAGCCCAGTCCCTGATCAGCCCCAGCTGCGGCGCGGGCGCTCTCAGCCGCGCGCATGCCACCCGCGTCCTGGAACTGACCCGCGCGGTTTCGCAGAAACTGCGCGCAACCTTCGACCGATGACAGTGAGGTAGCCGATGACCGCCGACCGACCCAAGTTCTCTGGTGCTTCCCGCTACGTCCTGGACGACGAGCTGGCCAGCATCGTCAACATTTCCATGGCCCTGGAGATGCCCCTGCTGCTGAAGGGTGAACCGGGGACCGGCAAGACCATGCTGGCCCATGCGATTGCCGAAAACCTGGGTATGCCGCTGATCGTGCTGAACGTGAAATCCAGCATGAAGCTGGTGGAGGCCCTCTACCAGTACGACACCCTCACCCGCCTCAACGACAGCCGCTTCGGGGACTCGCGGCGGGATGTGAGCGATATCGCGGCCTACATCAAGATGGGCAAGATCGGCCAGGCGTTTACCGCCGCGGAGCGCACCGTGCTGCTGATCGACGAAATCGACAAGGCCGACACCGATTTCCAGGACGACATGCTGGACGTGCTCGACCAGATGGAGTTCGACATCATCGAAATCGATAAAACCGTCAAGACCCGCCATCGCCCGGTGATCATCATCACCTCCAACGCCAAGAAAGACCTCTCCGACCCCTTCCTCGGGCGCTGCAACTTCCATCACATCGCATTTCCCGAGCCCAAGGTCATGCGGCAGATCATCCGGGTTCATTTTCCCGACATCGACGGCGACCTGATGACCGGTGCCGTGACCGCTTTTTACAAACTGCGGGAGCTGGACAGCGTCGAAAAGAAGCCCGCCACGCGCGAGCTGCTCAATTGGATCCGGGCCCTCAAGGCGGACCCCGATTTTCACCCCCGCGAGATCGAAAAGGGCGCGGTCCCCTACCTGGGCGTGCTGTTCAAAAAAAGCCAGGATTTTGCCCGGGCAGTGGCCGCCACCGGCCGCCGCAGCCTGCGCTGATCCACCCTCGGGGCGGCAGTCATGTTCATCACGTTTTTCTACCGATTGAAAGAGGCCGGCATCCCGGTCAGCCCGACGTCGTTTCTGCGCCTGCAGAAAGCCCTGAGCGCCGGCCTGGTGGCCAGCCTGAACGACTTCTACACCGCCAGCCGGGCGATCCTGGTCAAAAGCGAACGCTACTTCGACCTTTTCGACCAGGTTTTCGCGCACCATTTCGAGGGCGCCGAAATGCCGCTGCGCGAGGGAATCGACCTGGACGAGGCCATCCAGGCCCTGCTGCAAGAGTGGCTGCGCGACCCCCAAATGCTGGCCGACGTTCTCGGAATCGACGCCGCGGAAATCGGCAAACTTTCACCCGAAGAGCTGATCGCCTATTTCAAGGCCCGTCTGGCGGACCAGAAAGGCCGTCACGCCGGCGGCAGCCGCTGGATCGGGACGGGCGGAACCTCGCCGGTCGGGCACTCCGGCTACCACCCGGGGGGCATGCGGGTCGGCGGGGTTTCGCGCAACAAGTCGGCCGTCAAGGTGGCCTTGGACCGGCGCTACCGGGACTACTCGCACCAGGGGCCGCTGACCCAGGCGATGGTCGGAGAGGCCCTCAAGCGGCTGCGCAATCTTGTGCCCACCGGCCCCAAAGACCAGGTCAACGTGGAGGCCACGATCTACCAGGCGATGAAAAACGGCGGCGAAATCGAAATCGTTTTCGACCGCAGCCTGCGCGACCGCCTCAAGGTGATCCTGGCCATCGATAACGGCGGCTGGTCGATGGATCCCTACATCCCGGTCGTCCAGACCGTTTTCGATTACGCCCGCGCCCAGTTCAAGGACCTCAAGACCTATTTTTTCCACAACACCATCTACGACATTTTGTGGAAGGACCCGGCACGCTACCGCAAACCCCAGCGCATCGACGAATTCGTGCGCTCCGACCCCGAAACGCGTCTGATCGTGGTGGGCGACGCCAGCATGGCGCCCTACGAACTGACGGCCGCCGAGGGGTCCATCCATATCGAGGAGCGCAGCGGACGGCCCAGCTTCGAACGCCTGGCCTTCCTGGCGGAGACCTTCCGCCACTGCGCCTGGCTCAACCCCATGGACGAGCGCTATTGGGACTACTCCCAGACCGTCAAGGCCATCGGCCGGATTTTCCCGATGTTCACCCTCTCCCTCGACGGCCTTGAAAAGGCCATCACCCACCTGATGCAGAAATAATGGCCCGCTTCAGGAGGCCACCGTCTGCGGGCTGGCGCTGACCCCGAAAAGCCGGCAGGTGTTTTCCCAAGTCGCCGCGGCCAGCGCCTCCGGGGCATCCCCGCGAACCTCGGCGAGACACAGCAGGGTGGATTTGACAAAGGCCGGCTCGTTTCGGCGGGTGCGGTTTTTTTCCGGGGCCGGGGTCAGGTAGGGGGCATCGGTCTCCACCAGCAGGCGCTGCAGCGGGATGCGGGTCGCCATCCGGCGCAGGTCTGCCCCGCGGCCTTGCAGGGTCAGAATCCCGGTGATGCCGATATGCAGTCCCAGAGCGAGGTAGGCGTCCAGTTCGGCCTCACTCCCGCTGAAGCAGTGCACCACTCCGCGGCGCGCGGGCCGCGGGCGGCTGCGCAGGAGCGCCAGAAACCGACCGCCGGAATCGCGCTCGTGAAAAATCAGCGGCAGGTTCAGCTCATCGGCCGTCTCCAGCTGGCGCAAAAACCAGAGTTCCTGGTCCGAGCGGGGGGAATACATGCGGTTGAAATCCAGGCCGATCTCGCCCCAGGCATGCACCGCCGACCGACCCGCCAGCCGGCGCAACTCCGCCAGCTGGGCGGCGCTGCAGTGCTGCACATCATGCGGGTGGACCCCGACGGCGGCATAAACCCCCGCTTCTTTTTCCGCCAGCCGGACGGCTTCGAGGGAACTTGCAAGGGTGATCCCGGCCACCATCATGGCCTGGATCCCGCCGGCGCGGGCCCGT
>JAABRJ010000104.1 GCA_011390985.1 Desulfobacteraceae bacterium | reverse complement strand
GCAATGGCTGTCGAAGATCCGCATCTAAGCCCCCCTGCAGAAATCGCACACCCCTCGCGCGCGGTTTGGCGCGGGGCAGACGCTGCCCCCCGGCACAAAAATTTCACCAATTACCATTTTGGGGTTGATTTTTTATGGGTATATGCTTAAAAGGCAACACTGGCCGAGGGCGGTACCCGGGTGTCGAAAAACCTCCCTGATTGCCTCCTACCCGACACCCGCCGCCTTTTGCCGTTTTCACCCAAGCCGTCCTGCCCCCACCGGGCAGGACGGCTTGTTTGTGGGGGCGGCGTCAGGGCGGGACCTCCCCGAAACGCCGGGCCCACGCATCGAAGGTCACTATCTTGTCCGCACCGAAGGGCGCCAGCCCCGCCCGGATCCGGCTCAGAGACTTCTCGCCGCCGCTGCCATCGCCGTTTTTGGAGAAAAATTTATCGGCAAAGCAGATGATCTGCTCTTCAAGCGTGAGTGGCCGCATGTCCCGGCTGGGCAGCGGCAGCCGCTTTTTTTCGATCTCCTCCCGGGTGATGCCCACCCCCACGTGGCGCTCGCACACCAGGGCATGTCGCGGCAAACCGGCCTTTTCCAGCAGCTCCCGGCCCAAAACGCCGTGGCAGAGGTAGGGCCGGGTCCCGGTGCAGCCGAGAAGCGGGGCGTCGGTCAGGAAAATGCCGATGTCGTGCAGCACGGCGGCGGACTCGATAAACGCCAGATCGGTTGCCGGCACCTCAACCCGCGCGGCGACGGCCAGGGCCTTGCGGGCCACCTGCTCCCCGTGCCGCATCAGCAGCCCGTAAGCCTTGCCGGCGGGGTCGTAGTATTCGCGAATGAGGTCGACGGGGTTCATTTGCGATGTTTTTTCGACAGCAGCACCCCTTCGATGAAGGGGTCCAGATCGCCGTCCAGAACGCTGTTGACGTCCCCCACATCCATATTGATGCGGTGGTCCTTGACCATCTGGTAAGGCTGCAGAACATAGGACCGGATCTGGCTGCCCCAGGCGATATCCTCCTTGCCGTCATGGATTTCCTGGAGCTTTTCCTCCTGGCGCCGTTTTTCCGCCTGATAGAGCCTGGACTTGAGCACCTTCATGGCCAAATCCTTGTTGCGATGCTGGGATTTTTCCTGCTGGCACTGGACGACGATGCCGCTCGGCAGATGGGTGATGCGCACCGCGCTGCTGGTTTTGTTGACATGCTGGCCGCCGGCCCCACTGGCCCGGAAAACGTCGATGCGCAGGTCTTTTTCCTCGATTTCCACGACGATATCGTTTTCCAGTTCGGGAAACACGAACACCGAGGCGAAAGAGGTGTGCCGCTTGCCGCTGGCGTTGAACGGGGAAATCCGCACCAGGCGGTGGACCCCGATTTCCGACTTCAAAAACCCGTAGGCAAAATCCCCGCTGGCGGTAAAGGTCACGCTTTTTATGCCGGCCTCGTCGCCCGGCTGCAGGTCGATCAGCTCCAGGCTGTACCCCTTGCGGTCCACGTAGCGGGAGTACATCCGGAACAGCATTTCGGCCCAGTCCTGGGCCTCGGTGCCGCCGGCGCCGGCATTGATCGAAACAATGGCGTTGTTGCTGTCGTCTTCACCGTCGAGCATCAGGCTCAGGGTAAAGGCCCCGATCCGCCGGTCCAGGGTTTCCAGCAGCCGATGGGCCTCCTGGACGGTGTCGGCGTCGGACTCCTCCACACCGAGTTCCATCAGGATTTCGCTTTCCTCCAGCTCCTTTATCAGCGCGTGATAGCGGTCGACCTGGGCCGCCAGGACGGCGCGCTCCTTGAGAACCGGCCGGGTTTCCTCGGGGTTGTCCCAGAAGCGGTCCTTGCCGATCTGGAATTCGATTTCCTTCAGGCGGTTTTCCTTGGCCGGCAGGTCAAAGATAGTCTTTCAGTTGTTCGAATTTCTTGCGAAGCTCCTTGATGGTCTGTTTGTATTCGACAGTCATGGTCCCTCTCCTGTTGTAAGTAGCGGTTTAGCCAAGACACGCTTACCGGTTTTGCCGCCCGGGGGCAGCACCGCGGCGGCGCCGAATGACCGCCGCGATCACCACAAGCGCAGCGCCTGCCAGGCAAGTCCCGGCAAAAAGATCACCCCGGCGGGTGTATACGGACCGCTCCGTCAGAATCGGAAGCGACCGGGCGACGGCGGCGTCTTCGAAAAGGTCCGTGGCCGAGTGCACGCGCCCCACCGGGTCAACAAAGCCACTGATACCGGTATTGGCGGCCCGCACAAGCGTTCGCCGGTTCTCGACCGCCCGAAATACCGTGATCATGAAGTGCTGGAAGGGGGCGCTGCTGCGGCCATACCAGGCGTCGTTGGTCAGGTTGACGATCAGGTCCGCCCCGTTCAGGGTCATGGCGCGCGCAAGGCCCGGAAAAATGATCTCGTAGCAGATCTGGACCCCCAGGCGATAAGGTCCCCACTGCAAGGTCAGCCCTTTGGGGCCGGCCTCGAAGTCTCCCACCTGGGCGACGAGCTTCCCCAGAAACGGCAGCCAGCGGCGCAGCGGGACGTATTCGCCGAACGGCACGAGGTGCGCCTTGTCGTATTTTCCGTGCACCGCCGCCTCGGGTCCCAACAGAAAGGCGCTGTTGTAAAAAACCGGGCCGGCGTCCTTGACCGCATAGGACGGACTCCCGATCAGGAAGCTGGTTGCGGTGCGGCGCACGGCGTCCGCCACCCGCAGCGAGAGTTCGGCATCGCGGCCAAAATAAAACGGGGCGGCCGTCTCGGGCCAGACCACAAGGTCCGGCCGCTCGTTCCGCAGCCCGATGGAGAGGCGCGCGTATTTTTCGATGGTGGCCGTTTGAAACGCGGGCTCCCATTTCTCCGCCTGGGGGATGTTGCCCTGGACCACCGCCACCTTGACCGCCGGTGCCTGCCGGATGCGGTCATCCAGCCCCTGGATCCGCCAGTGGCCGTAGCCCCAGGCGACGGCCACAGCAACCACGGCC
>JAABRJ010000102.1 GCA_011390985.1 Desulfobacteraceae bacterium | reverse complement strand
CATCATCATCGCCGTCAAGCACCGCCTGCCGGACAACACCTTTTTTATCCTGCGGGCGGCCCTCGATACGGCCCGATTCAACGAGTTGATCTCCAATATCGCGGTCAGCGGGGAGGGCGACAAGTTCATCATCAACCTCAGCGGTCGGCTGCAGACCCCTTCCAGCAGTCACGGGCAGGTGTTTGAGGAGGTGGGGCTGCCGGTGCCGCCGTATGTCGAGAAAACCCAGGTGGTGGAAGGACATGACGCCGGGGGGGATCCGGCGATCATCGGCTATTCCTATATTCCGGAAAGCCCCTTTATCCTGATGATCGTCAAGCGCAAGGCCGATGTCATGCGCGACTGGCTGCACACCCGCCGACAGCTGATCGGTTTTCTGGTGATCAGCATCTCCGGTATTCTGGTGGTGATTGTGGGGGTGACCACCTACCTGGTGAACAACCTGCACCTGGCCGACCAGCGGCGGGTGACGAGCCTGCATCAGGTCGAATATGCCAACAAGCTGGCCTCCATCGGGCGGCTTTCGGCCGGGGTGGCCCACGAAATCAACAACCCCCTGGCGATCATCAACGAGAAGGCCGGGCTCATCAAAGATATCTTCAGTTTCAAGCCGGAATACGCCCAGGATCGAAAGGTGATCGGTTTGATCGATGGGGTCATCGCCTCGGTCGAGCGCTGCGCGGTCATCACCCGGCGGCTGCTGGGCTTTGCGCGCCACATGGCGGTCAGCATCGAGCCCATCGCGGTGAAGGCCATGATCGAGGACGTTCTCGGTTTTCTCAGAAAGGAGGCCGAATACCGCTCGATCGACGTGGAGGTCAAGGTCCCGGAGAAGATCCCGACTTTCGTGAGTGACCGGGGCAAGCTGCAACAGATTCTGCTCAACCTGATCAACAATGCATTTGCCGCCCTGAGCGACGGGGGCCGCCTGCAGGTCGAGGCCCGCCTCGCGGGTTCCAAAGCCCTCGCCATCGACGTGATCGACAACGGCAGCGGAATTGCGCCAGGGGACCTCGACCGCATCTTCGAGCCCTTCTTTTCCACCCGCACCTGCTCGGGCGGCACCGGCCTCGGCCTGTCGATCACCTACGGGCTGGTCCAGGAGCTGGGCGGAACCCTCACGGTAGCCAGCCGGGTGGGCGAAGGTTCGACCTTTACCGTTACGCTGCCCCTGGAAATGCCGCAGCCGAAAGGAGATGCCAGTGCGAATCCTGCTGGTAGATGATGAAAAGGAATTTGTTGCCACGCTCGCTGAACGCCTCGGGCTGCGGGGCATTACGGCCGATTGGGCCACCACCGGCGAGGCCGCCCTGGCCAAGGCGGCCGAAAGCGACTATGACCTGGCCATCCTGGATGTCAAGATGCCCGGCATCAGCGGGCTGAAACTGGAGAAACTCATGGCCCAACAACATCCCCGGATGAAGTTTATCTTCCTCACGGGTCATGGCTCGGTCAGCGATTACCATTCCGGCATTGCCGAGGACCGGGTGATCGACTACCTGGTGAAGCCCGTCAACATCGAGGCGTTGATCGCCAAGATGCAGGCGATACTGAAATCCTGATGGAGACAAATGCCATGACGCTTCCCGCCGAAATCGTTGGCACCGCGGGTCTCGAGTTCTTCGGGCGCATATCCGCTTCGATTTCCCACGAGATTCGCAATGCGCTGGCGGTCATCAACGAACACGCCGGCTTGCTGGAAGACATGACCCTGATGGCCGAAAAAGGGACTCCCCTCGATCCCGGGCGCCTGAAGCGCACCGCCGGTGCGGTGCTTAAGCAGGTTCAGCGCGTCGACGGGATCGTCAAAACCATGAACCGCTTCGCTCACAGTGTCGACGAACCGCTCAAGCGCGTCGATCTCGCGGATACCGTGGAGTTGATCGTCCGCCTTTTCGCCCGGTTTGCCGCCGTGCGGCAGGTCGGGCTTGCGCCCGAAAGTCCGCTGACCTCGGTGTCGGTCGCCACGCGGCCCTTTCAGCTCCAGAACCTGATCGGCTTGTGCCTGGATTATGCCATGCAAAGCGCAGGTGCGGGCGGAACCGTGAAGCTGTCGATTGCGCCGCTGCCCGAAGGCGGCGCCGACATCCGGTTCGCGGGCCTTCCGGTTTCGGCCCTGACCGAAAAGCCGCTGGCCGGCGAGGTGGCGCAGGCCCTTTTGGGGGCGACCCAGGCGGTGGTCTCCATCCGGACCGAAAGCGGGGAGCTGGACTTGCGGCTGCCGGCGAAAATTGCCGGCGGTACTGGTGGCAAAGCCGAAACCTGATAACCGTTCAAAAATCAACCGCCTCATTCCAAGGAGAACAAAATGGCTGAAAAAGTGTTACTCGTCGACGATGAAAAGGATTTTCTGGATGTCATGGCCGAACGGATGCGCGCCCGCGGTATGGAGGTCAAAACCGCCAGCTCGCCGTTGGAGGCCCTCGAGATGGTAGCCAAGGAGTCTTTCGACGCCATCATTTTGGACTTGCAGATGCCGGAGATGGACGGGCTGGAAGCCCTGGAAAAAATCAAAGCCAAAAAACCCGAGCTCCAGATCATCCTGCTGACCGGGCATGCCACTGTTCAGAAGGGGGTCGAGGCCATGAAGCTGGGGGCCATGGACCTGCTGGAAAAACCGGCCGATCTGTCCGACCTGACCGCCAAAATCAAGGCTGCCAGCTCCCGTCGGATGCTGCTGGTTGAAAAACAGAGCGAAGAGAAGATCAAGAAAATCCTCACCACCAAAGCCTGGTAGCCATTTCCGCTGCGCCGGCGGGGCCGCGCTCATCAGGTCGAAGTTCCTGGCCAGGGGGCCTACCAGATCCCAGAGGGTGACGTGCAGCTTTCGGGTGTTTTGGGGGGCCTCAAAAATCCGGGCGGCTTTTCCGACCGTCACATGCCGTTAGCCGCCGCGATGCGGCCGGCAACACGCATGGCTGTCGTTTTCAGTGCCGATCGGCGCCAAACCGATTTCGTTTTTACCTCGACCTGAAAGCCGCAGCCGCTTTGCAGGCGGTGCAGTGCCGCCGCTTTCAAACCCCCAAACCCGTGCAACCGATGAATTTATCGACCCGTCTGGAACCCGCGTTTCATCGCGTGGTGGACTTCTTCTATCACTATCTGCCCCAGCCGTTTCCAGGGTTTGAGCGCCTGCGGCGGTGCAAAATCGTTTCACACCGCGGCCAGCACGACACCCCCGGGGTCCGGGAAAACACGCTGGCGGCCTTTGAAATCGCACGGTCGTGCGGGGTGTGGGGGATCGAGCTGGACATCCGCTGGACCCGCGACCTGGTGCCGGTGGTGACCCATGACCCGGACCTGCGCCGGGTGTTGCAGCTGCCGCTGCGGGTGGCGGCGCTGAACTTTGCCCAGCTGCGCGCGCGGGCCCCGCTGCTGCCGTCGCTGGCGGAGGTCGTGGCCGCCTGCGGCCGGCGCCAGCACCTGATGGTCGATTTGAAGCCGGAGGTGTTCCCGGACCCGCCGCGCCAGCGCCAACGCCTGGCCGATGAGCTGGCCGGCCTGACCCCCGGACGGGACTATCATTTTCTGGCGACAGAGCCCGCGGTTTTCGATACCTTCAACGTCGCCCCGCCGCAAACCTTTCTGCCCGTGGGGCAGGGGCCGTTGGGGCGCTTGAGCCAACTCGCCCTGCGGCGTCGTTACGGCGGCATTACCGGTCACTACCTGCTGCTCGGCGATCGGCTGATCGCGCGCCACCGGCAGGCGGACCAGCAGACCGGCACCGGCTTTGTGGCATCCCGCAACTGCCTTTTCCGTGAACTGAACCGGGGGGTGGACTGGATATTTTCCAACCACGCCGCCGGTCTTCAGACGCTGCGAAACGCGCTTATGGCCGGCAGTGGATGTCCCCCGGATCGGGGCCGATAGGGCGATCGCCGCCCATCCGGCCGGTCTTCGTTCGGTTTGCCATGGCTGAAAGGCAGCGGCCGGATGCCGGCCGGCTCCGCCCCTGCGCACTCCCGAGGCCTCAGCGCACCAGCAGGTAAACGGCTCCCGCCGCCAGTCCCGCAATCAGCGCGGCCGCCCAGGTGCGGCCGTCCGCAGGCGCTGCGGCGCCCCCCTCCCAGTTTTTAACGCCGGTGATCATCGGTTTCACGAGATTTTCGCCCTTGACGACCCAGTGGAAAAGAATAGCCCCGAGGTGCAGGGCGACCAGCAGGACGATCACCTGGCGGTTGAAGAGATGAACCCGGGTGAGGGCGTCGCTGGTGGCTTTGCTGACCCATGAAAAGAGCGGGCCTTCGGTCAGGATGTCGTCGTTGGCAAAAAGCCCGGTTCCCGCCTGGATAAAGAGGGCCGCCAGCATGGCGACGACCGACCAGCCGCCGAGGGGGTTGTGCCCCAGGTGGCGGGGCGCATCGGGGCGCAGAAGCCCTTTGGTATAGCGCAGGACCGTCCGCGGCCCCTTGAGGAAGTCGGCAAAACGCGACGAACGGCTGCCGACGAATCCCCAGGCCACCCGGAAGAGCAGCAGCGCTAAAATCGCCAGGCCGCTGCGCTCGTGGTAAGCCATGGCGTTGCCACCGATCTTGCCGGTCACAAACGAAACCGCCACCAGGGCCGCCAGCAGCCAGTGCACCAGGCGCGTGGGAAGATCCCAGACGCTTACCGGTTGTGTGGGGCCACCTGCCTTTTTTAGATTTCGGACGGGGTCTTGCATGTTCGGTGTTCTCCCGGGGGTCCCGCTTGAAACGCACCCGGCCCTGCACCGGGACCATCGGCCGTGGTTTAATGACGGCAGACCGTGGGTTTGTCGTTGGCGTCGATGTCGATGCAGACGAAATCACCGGTTTTAAAGCCGATGCGTTTAAATTCCTGGACGATGCGGTCGTGGCGTTCGATTTCCCAGTACACCGACCACAGCGGGTTGCGCACGCTGTCGATGCCGTAGGCGTCATGGCCGCAGAGGTTGATGCGGATCTTGTCCTTGGCGATCAGGGTGTCGGCCTCGGAGAGAAAAAAGTCGATCTGGCGGCGGTTGTTGAGCAGCAGGCGGGAGAGCTCTTTCTGGTAGACAGGACTGTCTTCCAGGTAGTGGTTGGCCACCTGGTAGAGGTCTTCGGGCACCTCGATGAAAAGCCCCAATACCGCGAAGCGCTCATGGCGCAGGGCAAAGGCCTCCAGTTTGGCTTCGTAGTCTCGAATGAGATTTCGGATCTCTTCCAGACCCGTTTCCAAGGGCTGGCAGGCGTTGACGATATCCTCGCACAGACCGACGATAGTGAGGTAAAACGCCGCATTGTCCATCACGTAGATGGGGCGTTCGCGGTAGTTGCGGCGCATGCGGATGCGGCGGATGCCGTCCAGCCGGATGCTGCGCTCGCTTTCCTTCTGTTCGAGGACCTCGACCCGCGAAATGTCCTTGGCCTGCACCACGTATATCTCGGAGTCCTCGGAAATGATGTACTCGATCTCACAGCGAAACCCGAGATGCTCCTGGATCTCCCGGGAGAGGTCATGCAGCCTGCGGTCGTGGGGTGTCTGGGTGATGAAGGGGTCGCTCTTGATCTTGTGGACCCGGTCGCGGCAATAGCCGTATTCCCAGGTTCCGCCGATGATCTTGGCCATGACGTTGGAGCCGTTGATAAACGGCATTACGATGACCCCCATCTCATCGGGGTCGATCTGGGGTGCGCGGTTGAACTTCTGCTGCCGCTGGATGGAAAGCCGTTTGGCCGTGCCGGCGAATTTGATCATGCGTTTCCAGGCGTAGACCACCCCGCCCACGTCGGCATAGGTTTCCAGGGAGTCAAAGGTGCCGCCCTTGTAAAATTCCTCCTGGGGATGGGCGCTGCGGGCGATGATCTTGAAGCTGCCGCGGTGGGTCGCCAGGAATTCTTGGAGCGCATCGAAATTTTCAGCGCGCAGGTCAGCGGCCGGGACGTAAATGAAGTCGGGCACGTTGAACCCGCCCCGTTTCAGGGTGTCCAGGACACGGGCCTTCTCGGGGACAGGGTGCGGGGAAGCGGATGATGTCGTCATGGCAATCTGTCGGTTCCTTTGAGTTCTTCTAAGTAACTAAAATGAGTATCAAGCAGGAACGACCTGCAAGCCGAATGATTTTGCCCGTTTAATAAGACTCCGTTTCATGCGTTCCTGATGTTTTCG
>JAABRJ010000101.1 GCA_011390985.1 Desulfobacteraceae bacterium | reverse complement strand
ATTCCTCTGCCAGGGCCAGTTCCGGGTCGCCCGCAAAAAGCCCGGGGTAGTGGCGGTGCATCATGCCGGCGCAGGACCCCGACGGCACGACGATGGGGTAGTCCTTGGGGAACAGGTGCAGCTGTTTGCGGGCCACGGCGCGGGCTTCGTCCGGGAATCCGGAGTTGAAGGCCGGCTGGCCGCAGCAGGACTGGGCCGGGGGGTAGACGACGCGCAGGCCTTCGCGCTGCAGCAGGCGGATGGCCGCCATGCCCGCGTCCGGGTAGACCATGTCCACCAGGCAGGTTCCGAAGAAATAGACCGTTTCCGGTTTGGGGGGGTAGCTTCGCATGGCACTGCCTTTTTCGAGTTGAGGTGGCCCCGGCGGCCGGCCCCGCCAGGGCTGGGTTAGCGCAACGTGATGCCGGCCCGGGTTTTAAGGCTGGGGCTGCCGCCGTGTCACCCGCTGAAGAAAAGTTCCGGCAGCCAGGTGGTCAGAGCCGGGAAGGCGCTGACGATCACCATCGCCAGAAGACTGCAGCAACACAAACGGCATAATGCCCGTGTAGATGCATCATACTCTATCCCTCCGGGGCGAAGCCCTTGAAGTGGAACAGCGCGTAGCCGAAGGGCGGCGTCAGGAAGGAGGTCTGCAGGGTGACGCACATCAGGATCGAAATCCGAAGCGGGTAGAAATCGAGTTCCGTCGCAATCGGCATGCAGCTCGGGACCGTCACCAGCAAAATGGCGGCCCGGTCGTTGAACAGGCCCATCAGAAAGACGATGCTCATCAGGATGATGAGCATCGATCCAGCGGTTCAAACCGCTGCCGATCACCACATCGGTCACCACGTCGCCGCCGGTCGTGCTGTGGGGGCCATCTCTTGCCCGTGGTTTTTGGTTATAGGTGGATTCATTATAGCCCCCGGGTCCGCCGCAGTGGGGAGCAACCGCCGATAGCGGTGACCTGAAGGGGGATTGATCGCAGCCGCCTTCGGACGTATCCGGCTGGGGGACAGGCGACGGGGGGCATGGGCACCGAGCCTTCATTTTGGCTTTTCGAAAATGGTCATACCAATTTAGAAAAAAACAAAAGAGATGTCAAGGGTGAAATAAAAAATGGTTTGAAAATCGTGTAACTATCTGTTAGTAAATAAACATTCATATTTCTGAAGAGGCGATTGCGGTTTTATTTCAGAATTATTTCAAGCGGGTAAAGGTCATACCAATTTAGTTTTGGTTGCAATGGTTTTTTTTTGAAGTCGGACCCTAAGGGCGCCCGAAACCCCCATTCGGCACGATGGCCGAGCCGTCACCCCAAGGAGGTGTCATGATCAGCCAGTCCCTGTTAGAGGAATTTCAGGCCAAAGTCGGTGCGGACAACGTTTTTTCGGAAGACACGGACCGCCTCACCTATTCATACGATGCGGCCGTGCTCGAGCCGGTGATGCCGGGGCTGGTGGTGCGGCCCGCCACGGGGGAGGCGCTCGGCCAGGTGGTGCGGCTGTGCAACCAAAACCGGATAGCGCTGACCGTCAGGGGCGCCGGCACGAATCTCAGCGGGGGCACGATTCCCATCGCCGGCGGGGTGGTGGTGGTTACCAACGCGCTCAACCGCATCGAGGAGATCAACGAGCAGGATATGTATGCGGTGGTTCAGCCCGGCGTGGTGACGGCCAAGCTGGCGGCGGCGGTGGAAGCCAAGGGGCTTTTCTATCCGCCCGACCCGGGCAGCCAGGCGGTTTCGACCCTCGGGGGCAATGTGGCCGAAAACGCCGGCGGACTGCGGGGCCTGAAGTACGGTGTGACCCGCGACTACGTCATGGGGCTGCAGTTCTTCGATGTCGACGGTCAGCCCATCAAGACCGGCTCGCGGACCGTGAAGTGTGCCACCGGTTACAACCTCACGGGCCTGATGGTGGGCTCGGAGGGCACCCTGGGGGTGTTCAACAAGATCACCCTGAAATTGATTCCGCTGCCCCAGGACCGGAAATCGATGGTGGCGGTTTTCGATGAGATGGGCAGCGCCTCGGAGGCGGTTGCCGCCATTATCGCCAGCCACGTGGTGCCGGCGACCCTGGAGATCATGGACAATTTCACCATTCGGGCGGTGGAGGACTACAGCCATGCCGGGCTTCCCAAAGAGGCGGCGGCACTGCTGCTGATCGAGGTCGACGGGCACCCCGCACAGGTGGCGGATGACGCCGCCAAAGTCGAGACCATCTGCCGTCAGATGGGTGCCGCCGATATCCGGGTGGCCAAGACCGCCGCCGAGCGCGACAAGGTCTGGGCCGCCCGCCGAACAGCGCTTTCGGCGCTTGCCAAGCTGCGCCCGACCCTGGTGCTGGAGGACGCCACGGTCCCCCGCAGCCGGATCCCGGCGATGGTCAAGGCCATCCAGGCCATCAGCGCCCGCTACGGTCTTGCCATCGGGACCTTTGGGCACGCCGGCGACGGCAACCTGCACCCCACGATCCTCACCGACCGGCGCGATAAGGCCGAATGGAAAAAGGTCGAGGCCGCCATCACGGACATTTTCGACCAGGCCCTGGCCCTGGGCGGCACGCTTTCCGGTGAGCACGGCACGGGCATCGCCAAGTCGTGCTATCTTGAAAAGGAGACCAGCCCGGCGACCATCCTGTATTCCAGGCGGCTCAAGGCCGCCCTGGACCCCAACAACATCCTCAACCCCGGCAAAATAATCGGAGGCTGATCATGGCCAGCGTGAAGGAACTTACCCGGTTGATGAAAAAACTGGAGGATCAGCTGGTGGTGTGCATGCGCTGCGGCATGTGCCAGGCGGTCTGCCCGGTGTTTGCCCAGACCGGGCGGGAAGCGGACGTGGCGCGCGGCAAGCTCGCGCTGCTCGACGGCCTGATGCAGGAGATGTTCAAAGACCCCCAGGGGGTTTGCGAGCGTCTCAACCGCTGCCTGCTCTGCGGTTCCTGTGCGGCCAACTGCCCCAGCGGGGTCAGTGTGATGGAAATTTTTCTGCAGGCCCGGGCGATTCTCGCGGGGTTCATGGGGCTGCCGCCTGCCAAAAAAGCGATTTTGCGGGGGATGCTGGCCCACCCCGAACTGTTCGATCACGTGATGGCCTGGGGTGCCAAGTTCCAGAAAATCTTCACCCGCGAAGTCAACGACGTGATCGGCACCTCCTGTGCGCGAATCAACTCGCCCCTGATCGGGGACCGCCATTTTCGCGGCTTGGCGGAAAAGCCTTTCCACCGCCTGCTGCCCGCGCTGGACACCGCCCCGGCAAAGGGGCGCCCGCGGGCGGCCTTTTTCGTCGGCTGCCTGCTGGACAAGTTTTTTCCCGATATCGCCCAGGCCGTCGTCGCGGTTCTGCAGTCTCACGCAGTCGGCATCTTTATGCCGCCCGGGCAGGCCTGCTGCGGCATTCCGGCGGTTTCAGCGGGGGACACCCAGACCTTCGGGAAGCTGGTGCGGCACAACCTCGCCCTTTTCGAAGCCGGCCGGTTCGACTATCTGGTCACCGCCTGCGCCACCTGTACCTCCACGATCCGCAAAGTCTGGCCGATGATGCTGCGCGAGGAGACGGCCGCCTTGCGGGCCCGTGTGGAAAAAATGGCCGCCAAGACCCTTGACGTCAACCAGTTTCTGGTGGACGAGGTCGGGTTGCTGACGTGCGACCGGCAAAAGGACGGCGAACCCGTTGCGGTCACCTACCACGACCCCTGCCACCTCAAAAAATCCCTGGGCGTCGCGGCCCAGCCGCGCGCGGTGATCACCGCTAACCCGGATTACCGCTTGATCGAAATGCCCGAAGCCGATGCCTGCTGCGGCATGGGTGGCAGCTTCAACCTGCAGTATTACGAACTTTCCGCCGGCATCGGGCGGCGCAAGCGCGACAACATCCAGGCCTCCGGCGCGGTGGTCGTGGCCACCGGCTGCCCGGCCTGCATGCTGCAGATATCCGATACCCTCTCACGTGCCGGCGACCGGGTGGCGGTCCGGCACCCGGTGCAACTGTATGCAGAATCACTGAGATCGAAGCCGTGACACTTCCACTCAAGCCGATCAGACCGAAACGGGTTTCAGACCAGGTTTATGAACAGCTGCGGGAGCTCATTTTCCGCGGCGAGCTCAAGCCCGCTGAGCAGCTGATGCCCGAGCGGGAGTTGGCCGAGGCCATGAAAGTCAGCCGCACCACGGTCCGCAACGCCATCAACAAGCTGGTGGTGCTGGGGCTGTTGGAGCACAAGCAGGGGCAGGGCACCTTTGTGCGCCGACAGGAGGCCGGCGACAAAAACGTCGTGGCGATGGCAATGGAAAGCCAGGGGGCTTCCATCCAGGACCTGCTGGAAGTCCGCATGGGGCTGGAGTGCAATGCGGCCGCCCTGGCCGCCCGGCGCGCCGACGAGAAGGACGTCCAGTTTCTTGAAAACAGCCTCAAGGAGATGGCCCATGCCATTCGTTCCGGGCAGCTGGCCACCCAGGCGGACACCTCATTTCACATGGCCGTCGCCTACGCCACCAAAAATCCCCTGCAGGTCTACATCATGCGCAATTTCTATGATTTTCTCTTTGTGGGGATCAGGGAAAGTCTCAGGCAACTCTACGAAGTCCCGGGCCATACCGATCTAATTCTCGAACAGCACACCACCATCACCGAGGCCATCCGGGCCCACGATGAGCTGGCCGCGCTGGAGGCCATGCGGCGGCACATCACCTTCGTCGTCAACTTCTTCAAAAACCGCTAGGCCCCGTTCACCTGCGCTGCGGGCGACGGTGGTGCCTTGCCCATCCCGAAATCCGGCTTTTTACGAACCCAATAAGAGGTGGATATGCGAATAGTTGACCTGCGCTCCGACACCCTCACTCGCCCGACGGCGGCCATGCGCGCCGCCATGGCCGCCGCCGAGGTGGGCGACGATGTTTACGGCGAGGACCCCACGGTGAGGCGCCTGGAGCACATGGCGGCCGCCCTTAGCGGCAAGGCCGCGGCGCTCTTCGTCGCCAGCGGCACCATGGCCAACCTGGTCAGCCAGTTGGCATACTGCGGGCGCGGTGACGAGCTGATTTTAGGGGACCAGTCCCACGTCTTCTACTATGAGCAAGGCGGGTGTGCGGCCGTCGGCGGGATTCACCCGCGCACGGTGCCCACCCAGCCCGACGGCACCCTGGATCTGGCGGCGGTCGAAGCGGCCGTTCGCGGCGATGACATTCATTTTCCGGTCAGCCGGCTGCTGATCCTCGAAAATACCCACAACCGCTGCAACGGCACCCCCCTCAACGTCGCCTACATGCAGCGGGCGGGAACACTCGCCCGGCGCTGCGGGCTGAAGCTGCACGTTGACGGCGCCCGCCTGTTCAACGCGGCCGTGGCGCTGGGCGTGCCGGCGGCCGCGTTGGCGGCACCGGCGGATTCCGTGGCCTTTTGTCTCAGCAAGGGGCTGGCGGCGCCGGTGGGCTCGCTGGTCTGCGGGTCGGTCGCATTCATCGCCCGGGCGCGGCGGATGCGCAAACAGATCGGCGGTGGGATGCGCCAGGCCGGCGTCCTGGCGGCCGCCGGGATCGTGGCCCTGGAGGAGATGGTGGCGCGGTTGGCCGAAGACCATCAAAATGCCCGCGATCTGGCGTGCGCGCTGGCGCTCACCGACGGTCTGAGGCTGGATCCCGACCGTGTTTACACCAACATCGTTTTTTTTGACGTGGTCCACCCGGCGCTGACGGCCGCGGCCCTGGCCGCGAAGCTCGACGCCCGGGGGGTCCGCGTGCTGGCGCTGGGGCCCCGGTCTCTGCGGGCGGTCACCCATTATCACATCACAGCCGATGACATCGCCTGGACGATCGACACCATCCGGTCGGTGCTGGGGGCCTGTTGAGATGCGGGTCATGTCCTGGTACTGCGGGCGTTCTGATGCAGCCGTGGGATATGGGCACGCACCGCTTCCGGGGTTTTCTCCCAGTCCTCTTTCGAGAAGGGGAGCGGCTGATGGATACCATCGAGAAAGTCCAAAGGATTTTTAAAGGGTGGTTCCATGGGCAGCGCCGTTTACCTCGCGCTTTCCCATGGTTCCTTACGCGTACTGTGCCGTGATGTCCAGCGAAAAATGCGACCGGCTACCCGCTTTTTTCCTCAACCCTGTGATCGGGTACAAAAAAATTATCGGC